>CAMKAE010000005.1 GCA_946410395.1 uncultured Clostridia bacterium | reverse complement strand
GCGCCATGCGGCGGGTCTTGGCCAGGCCCAGGCGGTACACCACGTTGTCCAGCCGCTGCTCCAGCAGGCGCAGCATGTTGTCGCCGGTGATGCCCTTCATGTTGGCGGCCTTGAGATAATAATGATGGAACTGCTTCTCGAGCACGCCGTAGACAAACTTGACCTTCTGCTTTTCCTTCAGCTGGGCGCCGTACTCGGAAACCTTCCTGCGGCGGTTGCCGCCGGGGTTGCGCTTGGACTTCTTGTTGCCATAGCCCATCACGGCCGGAGAAATGTCGAAGCTGCGGCATTTCTTGGCGATCGGCTGTTTGTTGACTGCCATATGTTCTTGTCCTCCTTCAATACCTTACACGCGGCGGCGCTTGGGCGGACGGCATCCGTTGTGGGGGATGGGGGTCACGTCCTTGATCATGCTCACGTCGAGACCCGCGGCCTGCAGGGAGCGGATCGCGGCCTCACGGCCGGAGCCGGGGCCCTTCACGTACACTTCCACAGACTTGAGGCCGTATTCCTTGGCGGCGTTGGCGGCGGTTTCGGCTGCCATCTGCGCGGCAAAGGGCGTGCTCTTCTTGCTGCCGCGGAAGCCGAGGCCGCCGGCGGAAGCCCAGGACAGGGCGTTGCCCTGCGTGTCCGTGATGGTCACGATGGTGTTATTGAAAGAAGAAGTGATATGGGCGGCGCCGCGCTCCACGAGCTTGCGCTCCTTGCGCTTGCGCACGACCTTCTTCATCTTGGACTTGGGTGCCATTTCTTTTTCCCTCCGATATCTTGTTGGAAGAGGTCAGGCGATTAACGGGTGGCCTTCTTCTTGCCGGCAATGGTCCGCTTGGGACCCTTGCGGGTGCGCGCATTCTGCTTGGTGTTCTGACCGCGGACAGGCAGGCCGCGGCGATGACGGACACCGCGATAGGAGCCGATCTCGATGAGCCGCTTGATGTTTAAGCTGACTTCACGGCGCAGATCGCCCTCCACCTTCAGGTGGTGTTCGATGTAATCACGCAGTTTGCTGATATCGGTCTCGGAGAGATCCTTCACCCGCGTGTCGGGGTTGATGCCGACGTCGGCGAGCAGTTTCTGGGAAGTGGTCAGACCGATCCCGTAGATATAGGTCAGGCCGATTTCCACGCGCTTTTCTCTGGGCAGGTCTACGCCCGCAATGCGTGCCATGTGTGCAATGCACCTCCAAATGTTGTTTGGGGGACTGTCTCGGTCCGCCCGAAAGACGCGGTCCGGCGCTTTCTCAGGGGCAACCCACCCCGGAGCGGAGCCTTTCCGCAGCTTTTTTGCCGGCGCCTGGTGAAAGCAAGCGCGTGGCGGTCCGCAGCCGCGCTGTCGGAAGGAGCGCAGGGTGCGGACGGGCACGGTTTTCCTCCTCTGCCGGACCGATGGAACATGCGCGGGGAAAGCGCATGCAGCCGCCCACCGGCGGCCGTCAGCGAGAGAAACCAACCTATGATATCATAGAACACAAGGTTTGTAAAGATAAATTCTTAAGAAATGTTTAAATTTTCGGGGGTTTTCCGCCTCAGCGCAGCACCAGGTACAGGAAGACCGCCAGCAGGCCGGCGGCCAGCAGCAGCAGGCCGAAGGAGAAGCTGCGGAACACCTTCTCGACCTCGTCCCGCCATTCCTCCCGCTGCTGGGCCAGGCGATACTCATAGTCGTCGTGCATGGGATGCTCCCGGAGGATGCTCGCGTTCAGGCGCGCGCCGACCCGGTCCAGCCAGCGGCCCAGCCGCCAGGTGACGTTTGTGCCCACCGGCGCGTCGGGGTTCTGATGGCGCCAGCGGAACACGGTGCGCCGCAGCCCCGCGGCCACGCGCTCCGGGCATTCCGCGAAGATCCGTGTCACGCCGGTGACGAGGCGCGGGACTGTCCGCAGCACCGCCGCGGAGTCCGGGATGTGCCCGATCCAGGCGGTCACACGCCCGACGGCCCGGCCCAGGCCGCGCACAAAGGCGGAGTCCGGAATGCCCGCGAAGAAGGCGAAGAGTGCGCCGAAGCAGCGCGCCAGCAAGGCCAGCAGCGGCCGGTACAGGCCGTTCTCCAGGTCGAGCCACGCCGGCCAGCGGTTCACATAGACCCGAGTGCCGTCGGGCTGCTTTTTCATCATCCATGGCCGGACGACAAGCAGGTAGACCGCCGCGCCGACGGCGATGGATTCCGCAGCGCCCAGCAGGTTTTCGCCGGAGAAATAGTGGACGGCGTGGGAAAGCGGCTCCTGCCCGAAGAAGGGCATGGCCCGGGCCGCCAGGGGCGAGAGCAGCGCGCCGCCGAAGAGGCCCAGCGCCGGCAGGATCACCGCGCTGGCCAGCAGCACGGCGCCGGAGAGCCGGGTCAGATACGTGCGGCCCATCGCGTCGAACGCCGCCTGCCGGGTGGGGTGCTTCTCGTGGAAGAGGCAGACGTAGAGCTTGGTCATGTAGGCGACGGTCAGGCCGCCGGAGAAGATGAAGAGCAGCTCGAGGGCCTTGTAGATCCCCCAGGGCGCATCCTCCTCCTGCAGCAGATGGATGTATTCGAGGATGCCCTCGTGCAGCAGGCTCTTGCTGTTGAAGCCGCTGCCCAGGGGCGGGACGCAGCCGATGGCCAGCGCGCCGAGCAGGAAGCAGACGTGCAGCACCGGCTTTTTCCGCCCGAAGCCCCGGATGTCGTTCAGGTTCAGCCGGTGGAGATTCATGAACACCACGCCGGCGCACATGAACAGGCACAGCTTGATCAGGGAGTGGTTCAGCATGTGCTCCACGGTGCCATAGGCAGCCAGGCCGCCCTCCTCGCCCAGCAGGCTCGTCATGGCCAGGCCCACCGTGATGAAGCCGATCTGGCTGACGGAGGAGCAGGCCAGGGTGCGCTTCAGGTCCACGGAGAACAGCGCCATCACGGCGCCCAGGCTCATGGTGACCGCGCCCAGCAGCAGGAGGATGTTGGCGAAGGCGGCATTGCCCGCCATCAGCCGCAGGGTCACCACCGCCATGCCGAAGACGCCGGTCTTGGTCAGGATGCCGGAGAGCAGCGCGGAGGCCGGGGCCGGGGCCACCGGATGCGCCTTGGGCAGCCAGATGTGCAGCGGGAACAGGCCGGCCTTGGCCGCGAAGCCGAACAGGGTCAGCCAGGCGGCGGCGGTGAGGGTCCCGTCCGCGCCGCCCCGGGCGGCGACGGCGGCCCGGATCCCGTCAAAGGACAGGGTGCCCAGCTCATGCCAGAGCAGGAACAGCCCCATCAGCGTGGTCAGGCCGCCGATGACCGCCACCGCCAGGTAGGTGTCCGCGGCCCGCAGGGCGCCCTCCGTCTCCTCGTGGGCCACCCAGGGATAGCTGGTCAGGGACATGACCTCAAAGAAGACCAGCGTGGTGTACAGGTCGTCGGAGCAGAGCACGCCCAGGGTCGCCCCGAGGGTGATCAGGTTGAAGAGAAAATACCGGCCGCGGTTGTGGTAGTGGGCGAAGTATTCCGGGGAGAACAGGCCTGTCAGGGTCCACATGAATGCCGCCACCGTGGCGTACATGCTGCGGAAGCCGTCGGCGCGCAGATGCAGGCCCAGGCCGCAGAAGGCGGGGATTTCCAGCACGGTCTCCTCCCGCCACAGCAAAAGCGTGCCGCACAGCGTCAAGGCGCACACGGCAGCCACCAGCGCGCTGCGCGCGGCGGCGGAGCGGCGGCCGACGACATACGCCGCCGGGGCGCAGAGCATCGGGCCGAAGATCAGCACAGGCATCAGCATAGGGGAGCCTCCTCGGGGGTTACAGCAATCCGGAAGCCGCGCCGGACAGCCAGGCGACTACGGGTTCCGACGCCAGGCCCAGCACCAGCATGGCGGCGCAGAACACAAAGATCTGGATGAGCATCCGGTCGTCCGGGTCTTTTTTCATTTGGGGATCCTGAGCGTATTCCGCCGCGAGGGGGCGGAAATACATGGCGGTCACCGGGACGAAGAGATAGACGCCGGTGAGCACGGCGGCCAGCAGGATCGTGCCGATGGCAACATAGCCCATCGGGGTCTGGGTGGCCGCGGCGGCGGTCAGCAGCTGCCACTTCGACACAAAGCCGCACAGGGGCGGCACCCCCAGCATGGCGGCGCCGGCCAGGGTGAAGGCCGCGCAGGTCAGCGGCATCTGCCGGTGCAGCCCGCGCAGGTCCTGCACGTACTCCCGGCCCGTCCGCACCAGGATCGCGCCCGCGCAGAAGAACAGGACGATCTTCATCACGCCGTGGAAGACCAGGTGGGCCAGAGCGCCGGTGAAGCCCTCGTCCGTCATCAGGGCGATGCCCATGAGCATGTAGGACAGGTTGGACACGGTGGACCAGGCCAGGCGGCGCTTCAGGTGCTGCTCCCGCACGGCCATCACCGCGCCGAGCAGCACGGTGAAGCAGGCCAGGGCGAGCACCGCGGTCCGGGCAAAGGTGTCCGCGAGCAGCCGGGTGCCGAAGACGTCCCGGGTCAGGCGCAGGACGGCGTAGGCGCCGGCGTTGACCACCGCCACGGCGTGGAGCAGGGCGGTGACGGGGGTCGGGGCCACCGAGGCCGTGGGGAGCCAGCCGGAGGTCGGCGCCACGGCGGCCTTGGTGCCGAAGCCCACAAAGCCCAGCAGGTAGATCCAGCGCAGCAGCTGCTCATGGCCCGCCGCCCCGGTGAGGCTGCCCCCCACCCGGAACAGGGACGGGTCCCCGTATTGAATGGAGAAGATCAGCGCGACAAAGCCCAGTGCCGCGCCGCCGATGGTCCAGGCGGCGTACTTCAGCCCGGCCTTGCGCGAGGCGGGGTCGTCCTTGTGGTTCACCAGCGGCAGTGTGGCCATGGTGAGGCATTCGTAGAAGATGTACAGTGTCAGCAGGTTGGCGGAGAAGGCCAGGCCCAGGGTGACGCCGTAGGCGATGGTGTACCAGGCGAAGAAGCGGTCGGGCCGCTCCTCGTGCTCCATGTAGGAGAAGGCGTACAGGGCGGCGAAGGGCCACATCAGGGACACCAGCACCGCGAAGACCGCCGCCGCGCCGTCGCAGAACAGCGCCACCGGCAGGCCTTTCACCACCTCGAAGAGCACCCAGGACCGTCCGTCCCGGCACCAGACCGCGGCCAGGGTCAGCATGGAGGTCAGCACCGTGACGCACTCCGCATAGATCGCCCTTTTCCTGCCGGAGGAAAAGCGGAACAGCGGCAGCAGCGCCCCCGAGAGCACCGGCAGGAGCACGGCGGCCAGCAGCATCACAGGACACCTCCGGGGAGGATCCCCAGAGCATTAGCGATGTTGCCGAAGAGGTCGATCAGGCCGCCCGGCAGCAGGCCGAGGGCCACCGACAGGACGGCCAGCACCGTCAGCGGCACCAGCATCCGCCAGCCGGGTTCTTTCTTTTCAAACCGCAGCGGCGTTTCGTCCGCTCCCACGCCGGGGAAGAAGCCCTTCACCATGACCGTCAGCAGATAGCCCGCGGTGAGCAGGGCGGAGATCAGCAGCACGGCCGGGGCCAGCCAGGCAAAGAAATCCGGCACGCCGCCTAGCGCTGTGGTGTTCATGGCCAGGGCGCCCTGGGCCAGGTACCACTTCGAGACAAAGCCCAGGCAGGGCGGAATGCCCACCAGGCCCACCGAGGCGATGGTGAAGCACCACATGACCGCCGGCATCTCCTTGCCGATGCCTTTCAGCTCGCTGACCCGGGTCTTGCCCGTCTGATGGATGATCGCGCCTGCGGACATGAACAGCGTGTTCTTGATCAGGGCGTGGGCGGCCACGTGCAGCAGCGCGCCGGTCACGCCGAGGGGGTGGAGCGTGGAGAGGCCGAAGAGCACATAGCTCACCTGGGACACGGAGGACCAGGCGAGGCGCTTCTTGAGCAGGTCCTCGCGGTAGGCGAGCATGGAGCCCATGAACACCGTGAACAGCGTCAGGCTCATCCAGGCGATGTGAGCCCAGGAGCCCATCAGGATGCCGGTGCCCGCGAAGCAGTACACCGTGCGGAACACACCCAGCACGCCGGCCTTGGTGATGATGCCCGACAGCACGGCGGAGGCCGGGGCGGGCGCCACTGGGTGGGCCGTGGGCAGCCAGCCGTGCAGCGGGAACATGCCTGCCTTGGTGCCGAAGCCCACGAGCATCAGGAACACCGCCGTGCGCGCCGTGCCCTCGTGCCCGGCCAGCTTTGCCGCGTCCAGCACGCCGCCGGCCTCAAAGCCGAAGCCGCTGTCCTCCCGCACATAGGGCGAGAGCAGGAACACGCCCAGCAGCACCAGCGAGGCGCCCAGCACCGAGTAGATCAGGTATTTGATGCCCGCGGCCACGGCCTCCGGAGTCATCTCGTGCATGACCAGCGGCACGGTGAGCAGCGTCATCATCTCGTAGAACATATAGTAGGTGATAAGGCTTCCCGCGAAGCACAGCCCCATCAGCACCCCGAGGGAGAGCAGATAGAAGCTGTAGAAGCGCCGCCGGGCCCCGGCGTGCTCCATGTACTCGAAGGAATACAGGCCCGCCGCGGCCCAAAGCAGGGCCATGACCCCGGCGAAAAACCGGCCGGTGTCGTCCACGCGCAGGAAGACCGGCAGCGCGTCGGAGAAGCGGAACAGCTCCAGGGTCAGATCCCCGGAGAGGAACACCGGCACCAGCGTGGCGGCGTTGAGCAGCAGCACCGCCAGGGTGAAGGGATTGCGCCTGCGGTCCGCGTCGCCAAGGCCCTTCCACAGGCCCACCAGCAGGCCGGAGAGCACGGGCAGCAGCACGGGAACCAGGAGATACCAGGAGCCGATCATAGGGCATCCTCCTTCAAGGGGTTGATCACGAGAACAGCGCGAAGCCGCGGTTGATCACGTCCATCAGCGGCTGGGCAAAGAAGAAGATCAGGAAGTTGGCGGCCATCAGCGCGCCCAGCGACACGGCCAGCGCGCCGCCGGCCCGGCTGCTCTGCGGGGCCTCCGGTGCCCGGTCCGGGTGGCTCCAGAGCACCAGCACCGTGCGCAGCATGTACAGCACGTTGAGCAGCGTGGACAGGGTCAGGCAGATCAGGCCCGCCCAGGCGTGAGCGCCCCCGAGGTCCAGGACGGCCCGGGCCAGGTTCAGCTTGGTGGTGAAGCCGCCCAGCAGCGGGATGCCCACCAGGGACAGGGCGCCCACGGTGAAGGCCGCGCCGGCAAGCGGCGAGCGGTATCCCGCACCCCGCAGCTTTCCGATGAACTCATGGCCCTCCGAGGCCTCGCACAGCTTGTCCACGGAGAGGAAGAGCACGCTCTTGGCCGCGGCGTGGGCGATGATGTGGAACACCGCCGCGGCGGCGCCTGCCCCGGTCATCAGGCCCAGCGCCATGTAGATGTAGCCGATCTGCGCCACGGAGGACCAGGCCACCATGCGCTTGACGTCGGGCACCCGGATGGCGACCACGGACCCGGCCAGCATGCCGACAACGCCAAAGAGAAAGAGAATGTTGTCCACGCCGGAGGCCTCGATATAGGCCGGGCCGATGACCCGGAAGAGCACCTTCAGCAGCACCACGATGTAGCTCTTGCTGACCAGGGAGGCCAGCAGGGCGGCGCTGGCGGGGGTGGCGGTGGCATAGGCGTCGGGCACCCAGGCATGGAACGGGAACAGCGCGCTCTTGGCTGCCAGGCCCGCGCACAGCAGCGCGACCACCACCGTGAGGGGAATGTCGAAGTTGCCCGCCCCGGCCGGAGCCTGCAGCGCCTCATGGATGCTCGACATCAGCAGATGGCCGGTCAGGTCGTAGAGCAGGATGATGCCCAGCAGGAAGAGGGCGGAGCCGATCAGGTTCATGATCATGTAGCGCACGGCGGCCACCAGGGAGCGGCCCGGGCCCGAGCGCACGGCGATCAGGCCGCAGCCCGCGATGGTCATGATCTCCACGAACACATAGGCGGTGAAGAGGTCGTCGGTGTAGACCTGGGCCATGAGGGCCGCGGTCATCAGCAGGAGGAGGGTATGGTACAGACCCTGCCGGCCCTCGGTCAGGTCCTCCCGGATCCGGCTGCCGCCGCCCAGCGCACACACCAGCGTCAGCAGGCTGAAGAGCACCCCCAGCACGGCCTCAAGCGGCCCGGCCCGGAGCATGTTGCCGATGGGGGCGTCGTAGTGGCCCATGCGGTAGGGATAGGCCGCGTCAAAGGCGGTCATCTTTGCCAGGAAAAAGCAGGAGAGCCCCGCCACGGCGGCGATCAGGCCCATGGCCCAGGCCCGGGCTGCCCGCCGAGGCAGCACGGAGCACACCGCCGCCCCGAAGAGGGGCAGCAGGATGCACGCGAAGGGGACGGATTTCCAAAGCGCCACGGCTCAGCCATCCTCCTTCCGCGCGAGGTTTGCGATCTCGTCGATGTTCAGCGTGCGGTAGCGTTTGTACAGGCGCACGGTCAGCGCCAGCATCACGGCGGTGCAGGCCACGCTCACCACGATGCCCGTCAGCACCAGGCCCGCGGGCACCGGGTTGATGTAGGCCGCCGCGTCCGTCACGCCGTTCTCGACGATCGGGGCCTTGCGCCCGGCCACATAGCCCTTGGCCGCCAGGTACAGGTACATGCCCGAGTCCGTCATCGAGAAGCCGATGATCTTCTTGATCAGGTTGCGGTCGATGAGCAGCAGGGTGAAGCCCACGCCGAAGAGGATCACCGCGGCGATCTCCGGGATGTGCTCAAAGGTCATCACAGATCCCCCTTCCGGAACAGGGTGTACAGGGCGTACATCGTGCAGCAGACCACCAGGCCTACGGCGATGTTCAGATACGGGATCAGGCCGGCGGAAAAGATCCGGCCCGGCGTGCCCGCCGTGATCACGGAGGGCAGCTCATTGGCGCCGGTGAAGAACGAATACGCCTTGGAGAGCGCGTAGAAAGAGAGCGCCACGAGCGACACGGTGCGGAAGGTGCGGAAGGTGAAGAACCGCCCGGCCTTTGCGCTGCCGTAGGCGTTGAGGTACAGGATCAGCGCGGCGCCCATCACCGCGCCGCCGGAGAAGCCGCCGCCGGGGGAGAGGTGGCCGTTGAGGACGATGTAGACCCCGAAGACCAGCACCAGCGGCACGATCAGCGCGGCCATCACCTGCAGCACGCTGTCCTCTCCGGGCTCATAGCGGCCGTCGCCGGCGTCCTCCGCCAGGCGGTCCGCCGGGTCCCCGCTGCGGATGCGCATCAGGATGATCACCGTGCAGGCCGCCACGAAGAGCACGTTGCTCTCCCCGAGGGTATCGAAGGCGCGGTAGTCCAGGATCATGCCGGCCACGATGTTCACCGCGCCGGTCTCTTCCATGCCTTTTTCGATGTAGTGAGCCGGGACCTCGTTGTTGGCGGGGTTCTCCACGCCGCCGAAGGAGGGCAGCCGCTCGGTGGTCAGCCACAGCACGCCGATGATGCCCGCGCAGACAAGCACGGCGCTGAGGACATACAGGATGCGCAGGAAGCGGTCGGCCTTTTCGATCCGGTGGGAGCGCCTGGCTTCCTCCCGGACCTTCCAGAGCTTCAGGGGCTGCACGGGGGGCACGGCGTCGGGCAGGGGCGTCGGGGCGTCGACGGCTTCGATCAGGTCCCGGTCCAGCGGGTCATCTCCCTCCGAGAGCCAGCGCTGCAGGCGGCTCCAGCGGGAGCCGTCGTGCTCGTCACGGATTCGGGCCATGGGCAGCCTCCTCTCCGGCGGGGGTTTCCTCCGTCCCCGCGTCCGCCTCGGCGGCGGCGTCGATCGCGTGGATCTTCTTCAGGGCGGCGAAGAGCAGCAGGCTGTCGATGCCCGCGCCCACCGCGGCCTCGGTGATGGCCAGGTCCGGCGACTCCAGCAGCACCCACACCACGCTCAGCGCCAGGCTCTGCACCATGAACACCACCGCCGCGGTCAGCAGATTTTTCGTGAAGGCCACGGCGATGACGCAGAAGAGCACCAGGGACAGCAGCAGGATCATCAGCGTCTGCATCAGCCTTCCTCCTTTACCTGCGCCACGGCCTCCGGGTTCTCCACGGCCATGCTGCGCTCGGGCTTTTCGGTGACGGTGACCTCGAGCTTGCCGATCAGGTGGGAGGCCACGGGGCTGGTGCACCACAGGAAGGCGATGACGACGAGCAGCTTCAGGGAGGTCAGGGTGAAGCCCAGGGCCACGATCAGCCCGCCCAGCATCAGCAGGATGCCGATGGTGTCGATCAGGGCCCCGGCGTGAATGCGGCTGAGGGAGAAGCGGAAGCGGAACAGCCCCAGCACCCCGGAGAGCAGCACGAAAAGCCCGCCCAGCATCAGGACCGCGCCCAGCGCGAAACGGAGCCAGTCAAGCATCTGGGTCCTCCTCCTTTACTGTAAAAATACGAAGCATTTTCATTCATAGTGTTAAATAGTACTTCGTACTATTTATGTTGATTTCCGGCGTCCTTTGCATGGCGCTGCCGCCACACGCCGATGTACAGCCGGGTCAGCACCACCACCGCCAGGAAGGACAGCAGCGTGTAGATCATGGCGATGTCGGTCAGGTACCCTTCGCCCAGGCGCACTGCCAGGATGCAGATCAGGATCACGACCAGGGTGCCCGCCGCGTTGACGGCGATGACCCGGTCGGCGATCCGGGGGCCCAGCACCGCCCGCAGCAGGCAGAACAGCAGCAGCACGCCGATGGCGATCATGCTGCCGTCCAGCAGCAGGCGCCAGGCGCCGGCGGTCGCTTCACTCACGGGACGCGCCCCCTTCCTCGATCCGCAGGATCCGTTTTTCCATTTCGCTGTCCGCCAGCCCTTCGGCAAAGTCGCTGTCCAGGCAGTGGATCAAGAAGCGGTCCCCGGTCTGGTCCGCGGTGATGGTGCCCGGGGTCAGGGTGATGGAGTTGGCCAGCAGCGTCCGCCCGGCCCGCGTTTTGAGCCTGCTGCGGAAGGCCACCAGCCGCGGCTCCGCGATCAGCCGGGGCGACCAGATCAGCCGGATCGTGGCCGCGGCCGAGGCGAAGATCTGCCCGACCAGCCACAGCGCGTACGCCGCCAGCCCTGGCAGCCGCCGCGCCGCCTGCCACTCCTTGCGGGGCGAATATCCCAGGTATTTCCATAGAAAAAGATAAACCAGGCCGCAGACCGCCGCGCCTGTAAGCGCGATCTCCGCGGTCCACCGCCCGTTCAGCAGCAGCCAGAAGGCAAACAGGACAAAGAACATGCCTTTTCCTCCCTGCAGGCAACATATAAGAAAGCGAGAAGATGAAGATAAGGAAAGGATTTCGCGCCTGCGGGCGCGACCAGGTCCGAGCCGGACTGGCGGCTTTCCGATCGCCCTGGACCTTCGGGAACAAACCGTTACTTGATTTGTGACCCTGACTTGAGACAGGCATCAAAAACCGGCCCCCCTGTCAGGGGCCGGCCTCATTCTATCGCATCTGGGGTGGGATGTCAATCGGAAGGATCAGTCGCCCTCCACCGTGCTGCCGCCGATGAACTCGCGCAGCAGCGAGGTGGACGGGATTTCGCGCAGGATCTCCTCGTCCACGTCCGGAACATAGTGCAGCATCTTCATCAGGCGGCGGGCCATCAGGCCGCCCTCGGCCTCCGGGGGCACGGCCTGCAGCAGGTCGTAGGCGTAGTGCCGCAGGACCGGCAGCTCGTAGTGCAGGGCGGTGTTGAACATGCTGTCGGCGTTCTCCTGGAAGGGGAAGATCCAGGTCTCCTCGCCCCGGCGGACGCTCTCCCACATGGCGAGGGTTTCGGTGGGCTTGGTGCCGCGGAAGAGGTAGTCCCGGACGATGCGCCGCAGCAGGCGCACGTCGGTGGTGCGGATGCGGTTGTGGTCATCCAGGTTCAGGCAGGTCAGCGCGCTGACGAAGACCCGGTGGACGGCCTCCCGGGGCAGGCGGTCGGACAGCATGGGGTTCAGGGCGTGGATGCCCTCCACCACGATGATCTCGTTCTCGCGCAGCCGGGCCGGAACACCCTCCGCCTCCCGGTGGCCCGTGGCGAAGTTGAACCGCGGCAGCTCCACTTCCTCCCCGGCCATCAGGCGGTTGAGGTCGCTCTGCATCCGGTCCAGGTCCAGGATGTCGGGGCGCTCCAGGTCGAGCGTGCCGTCGGGCTCCAGGGGCACCTGGTCGCGGTCGATGTAGTAGTCGTCGATCGAGACGCGCATGGCCTTGAGGCCCAGCACCTCCAACTGCACCGTGAGCCGTCCGGCGAAGGTCGTCTTGCCGGAGGAGGAGGGCCCGGCCACCAGCACCACGCGCTTGTTGCCGTCGGCGATCTCCTTGGCGATGGCGCCCATGGCCAGGTCGTGAAGGGTCTCGTTGACCTGGATGAAGCGCCGCAGGTCCTGCTCGTCGCGCTTGCGGGTGATGTCGGAGATGTTGCTGACTCCGAGGATCTCGCACCACTTGGCGCTCTGGTTGAACACGGCCATGTGCTTGGGCCGTTCGATGAAGTCCACGGGGGTGTCGGGGTGCGCGGCGGTGGGCAGGCACAGGGCAAAGCCGTCCGGGGGCACGGGATGCAGCGCGAAGACCTTCACGTCGCCGGTGCCCTGGGTCATGGCGCCGTAGAAATACTCCCACATGCCGCCGCAGCGGTACATGTTGAACCAGTCGTAGGGCCGGGTCTTCAGCAGGGCCACTTTGTCTGGCTGGCCGTCCTGCTCGAAGTAGCGGATCGCGTCGTCCCGGGACCAGGTGCGGATCTCAAAGCGCAGGTTCTCCTCGGTCAGCCGCCGCATCCGGGCCTCAATGTCCGCCACGTCCTGCGCGTTCAGCGCCCGGCCCGGCAGGCGGATGTAGACGCCGTTGCCCACGGAATACTCGATGCGGACCCGCTGCCCGGGGAAGAGCTGGCGGATGGCCAGCAGCATGACGAAGCGCAGGGAGCGCTCATAAACCCGGCGTCCCTCCTCATCCCTGAGGGTCAGCGGGCGGATGTTCCCGTCTCCGGTCAGGGCGGAGAGCAGGTCCACCGCCTGGCCGCGGTGCACGGCCGCCAGCACGTCCGGGGTATAAGCACCCAGGGCCCGCAGCGCCTCCTTGGCCGTGGTCCCGCCCAGAAAGTCGATGGTTTTGCCGTTGCAGGTGATTCTCATCGGTGTCTCCTCCAGATGGGGTTTCTATCATCATTTCGATGCCGGGTGCGCGGATTCCTGCTTTATGCGCCGGATTGTTCCAGTTCGGCGGCCAGGCGCTCCACGTGGCGCCGGGCGGCGCTGGCCGCGGCCTCAGCCTCCTCCTGGGTCTGGGGGCGGTCACCCATCAGGCCCACAAACTGGCTGACCTTCAGGCCGAGGGCTTCCTGCATGGCCGCGTCGGAGCCCGCCGGGGACACGAGGTAATAGCACAGCAGACTGTCCTGCTGTCCGATGCGGTGGGCCCGGTCCTCCGCCTGGGCGTGCACCGCGGGGCTCCAGTCCAGCTCGCCGAAGACCACGCAGGTGGCCCGCTGCAGGTTCAGGCCGGCGGCGGCCCGCAGGCTGATGCACAAAAGGTCGGTCTTGCCGCCCATGAAGCGCTCCACGGCCTTCTCCTTTGCCGCCACGGTCTCCCGGCCGGTGATGAAGCCCGGGTGAAAGGCCTTCAGCTCCTCCCGGTAGATGTCCATCACGTCATGGTGGTGGGCGAAGAGCAGCACCTGCTCGCCGCCCTCGAGCAGCGCGCGGACGAACTGGCACACGAAGGGCGCCTTGGCCACGCCCGTGGCCTGCCGGGCCCGCTGGCTGATGGTCTCCTCCAGCAGGTTTTTCTCCTGTCGGGTCAGGGCGGTGTCGGTCTTCCACTTCAGGATCTGCGGGATCACCGGGGCCATCAGCCTGGCGTACAGGCGGTCGTTCCAGTCTAGTTCCTGCACCAGGCGGCGCTTGGGGGGCAGCTCTTTGAGCACGTCGGTCTTGGTGCGGCGCAGCATCAGGCCCTCCCGGCGCAGGTAGTCCCCCAGCAGCTCGGGCCTGGCCACGATGGCGCTGCCGTAGCCGTAGCACCACTCGCGGGAGAAGCTCTCCCAGTCCCCTAAAAAGTGGAAGTCCAGGATGTTGATCACGTTCCAGATCTCGCCGCCGCGGTTGTAGATCGGGGTGCCGGAGAGACCGTAGACATGTTCGCAGCGCTCAGAGAGCAGCGAGGCCGCGCTGTACTTCTCCGTGCCCGTGTGCCGCAGCTCCTGTACCTCGTCGAAGATCACGCAGCGCACCGGCAGCTCCGGCAGGACCTCCTTCCAGCCGCGCAGGAGCAGGTAGTGCATGATGTAGAGGTCGGCCTCCGGCAGGTCGTAGGGCTTGAGGCCAGTGATGATGTGCACCCGGGGCGGGCGGCCTTCGACGCGCAGGAAGCGCAGGGCTTCCTCCTGCCAGTTGAGGGTCAGGTGGGGCGGCGGGATCACCAGCGCCGGGAAGAGCCGCTGGGCCGCCACGGCCGCCAGGACCTGCACGGTCTTGCCCAGGCCCATCTCGTCGGCCAGCAGGCAGCGGTCGTGCTGCAGCAGAAAGGCCAGGCCCTCCCGCTGGAATTCCATCAACTGACCCGCAAAGCTGCCCGCGGGCGGATCGGCTTTGGCGGGCATGCGGGCGGCGCGCTCCTGGCGCACGGCATAGGCCCGGGCCTGCGCCACGGCCTTGTCCCACAGGGGCAGGTCCGCCAGCTTCACCGTCAGCGGGAAGCGCAGCATCAGCCAGCAAAGGTCGGCCACGGCCCGCCGGTGCCCGGTGAAGCGCGCCTCTCCGCGTTTGCTGCCCGCGCTGCCCGGGAAGAGCCGCTTGCACATCTCCGTCACGGAGGGGTCTGCGCGCACCACCCAGCACCGACTGCGCCGGTTCCAACTGAGGGTGCCGTAGGTGCGCCCGCCCGGCGGCGGCTCCTGGGGCCGCAGGTAGAGCGGCAGCAGGGTGCTTTCTTCTTCCTCCTCGGCGGTGAAGAGGTCTTCGTTCCAGTCCTGGATGACCGGTTTATTGGACAATGTGTCTGACATGGTTCTCCTTGCACCCGTTTCGGCATAGCGGCAGCCGGTGTTGGTCAATACGCGGCCGGAGAGGAGAGCGGCGTTTCCGCAGCCGTCAGAGGCCTGTTCACCGTATCTGCCCGCTGCCCGTGATCACATACTTGCAGGTGCACAGCTCCCGCAGGCCCATGGGGCCCCGGGCGTGGAGCTTCTGGGTGGAGATGCCCATCTCGCAGCCCAGGCCGAACTCGCCGCCGTCGGTAAAGCGGGTGGAGGCGTTGACGTAGACCGCGGCGCTGTCCACCTCCCGCACGAAGCGGGCGGCGGCCTCGCTGTCCCCGGTCACGATGGCGTCGGAGTGGTGAGTGGAATGCTCGGCGATGTGCCGGATGGCGGCGGACAGGCTGTCCACGACCCGCACGGCCAGGATGTAGTCCAGGAACTCGGTGTCGAAGTCCCGGGCTCCGGCCGGCGTGCCGGGGATAATGGCGGCGGCGCGCTCGTCCAGCCGCAGCTCCACCGGCTCCCGGCCCTGGGCCTTGCGGCGGGTCACCAGGGCCTCCCGGAGCGCGGGCAGGAACGCGTCGGCCACATCCCGGTGCACCAGCAGCACCTCCTCCGCGTTGCACACCGAAGGCCGGCTGGTCTTGGCGTTGTCCACGATGCGCAGCGCCATTTGCAGGTCCGCGGCGGCGTCCACATACACATGGCAGATGCCGGTGCCGGTCTGGATGCAGGGGACGGTGGCGTGCTCGGTGATGGCGCGGATCAGCCCCGCGCCGCCCCGGGGGATCAGCAGGTCCACATAGCCGTCGGCGTGCATCAGGGCGTCGGCGCTGGCGCGGCTGGTGTCCTCGATCAGGCAGATCAGGGATTTCGAGAGGCCCGCGCGCTGCAGGCCGTCCCGCATGGCCTCCACGATCGCCTCGGCGCTGCGGTGGGCTTCCTTGCCGCTGCGCAGCACGCAGGCGCTGCCGGCCTTCAGGCACAGGGCGGCGGCGTCGCTGGTGACGTTGGGCCGGGACTCGTAGATGATGGCGATGACGCCCATGGGGGAGGCGACCTGCTCAATGTGCAGGCCGTTGGGGCGCTCGATGACCGCCCGCACCTCGCCAACCGGGTCGGGCAGCGCGGCGACGGCGCGGATGCCGTCCGCCATGTCCGCGATGCGCTTCTCCGACAGCTGCAGCCGGTCGATCATCACCGGGGAGATCACGCCCCTGGCGGCCTCCACGTCCTGCCGGTTGGCGGCGAGGATCTCGTCCTGCTGCTCGGTGAGCGCGTCCGCCATGGCCAGCAGGCCGGCGTTCTTCTTTTCGGTGGTCAGGTCCGCCAGCAGCCGCTTGGCGCCGAGGGCTTCGGTCAGGATTTCCTGGGTGGTGCGCATAAGAACCTCCTTTGGGAGCCGGAAAAGGGCTCCCGAAGTTGTTTTTCCGGCGGCGGGAAGTATCCTCAGACAGAAGGATTCTTCAGAAACCTCGTCCCGACTTCCTTCCCGTCCACGATGTCGTAGAGCGCCTCAGGCCGGCGGCCGCTGGCGATAACCATGTCGATGCCGGCCGCGGTGACGATCTGCGCGGCGTGGAGCTTCGTCATCATGCCGCCGGTGCCAAGGGCGGAGCCGCTGCCGCCGGCCATGGCCATCACCTCGTCGGTCAGGGCGGGGATCACATGGATCAGGCGGGCGTCCGGGTCCTTGCGGGGATCGGCGGTGTACAGGCCGTCGATGTCCGTGAGGATCACCAGCAGGTCCGCCCCGGCCGCCTCGGCCACATAGGCGCTGAGGGTGTCGTTGTCGCCGACCCGGATCTCCTCCGTGGCCACGGTGTCGTTCTCGTTCACCACCGGCAGGGCGTCCATCTCCAGCAGCCGGAACAGGGCCTGCTCCAGGTTGGCCCGGCGGTCCGGGTGGGTGAAGTCGTCCGCCGTCAGCAGCAGCTGGGCGACCTTGTGGCTGTACTTCAGGAACAGCCGGTCATAGGTGTACATCAGCTCGCACTGGCCCACCGCCGCGGCGGCCTGCTTGCTGGCCACGTCCCGGGGCCGCTCCTTCAGGCCCAGCTTCCCGGCGCCCATGCCGATGGCGCCCGAGGAGACCAGGATCACCTGGTGCCCGGCGTTCTTCAGGTCCGAGAGCACCTTGCACAGGTGCTCCATCTGCCGGATGTTCATCAGCCCCGTGGGATGGGCAACGGTGGAGGTGCCGACTTTCACAACAATGCGCATATGGATGACTCCCGCTTTCAAACAGACATTCCCTACTATTATAGCGCCAGAGGCCCCGTGCGTCAATCATTTGCCAAAAAGAACAGCCAAAAGAAGGGAAAACGCCCGCGTGAAAGAATACTCCCCGGGAAACCAATGCAAAGGACGGATGCCGCAATGATAGCCGAGATTCTCTGCGTGGGCACGGAGCTGCTGATGGGCCAGGTGGTGAACACCAACGGCGCCTTCATCTCCCGCGGCCTGGCGGCCCTGGGCGTGGGCCAGTATCATCAGACGATCGTGGGGGACAACCCGGAACGCCTCCGGGAGGCATACCGGACCGCGCTGTCCCGGGCGGACGCGGTCATCACCTCCGGCGGGCTGGGGCCCACGGTGGATGACATCACCAAGCGGGCCGCTGCGGACGTGCTGGGCCAGCCTCTGACGCTCTTCCCCGAGGCGGAAGCCATGGTGCGGCAGCGCTTTGCCGAGTACCGCCGGGAGATGACCCCGAACAACCTGGGCCAGGCCATGTTCGTGCCCGGCACCACCCTGCTGCCCAATCCCAACGGCACGGCCCCGGGGGCCATCGTCCCCGCCGGGGATGGCAAGGTCATCATCCACCTCCCGGGCCCGCCCCGGGAGCTGGAGCCGATGTTCCGGGACCAGGTGATGCCCTGGCTGGCGCAGCGCTCCGGCCGGAAGCTGGTCAGCCGCTACATCCGGATCTTCGGCATGGGGGAGTCGAAGGTGGACAGCCTGCTGGCGGACCTGGAGAGGGGCGCCGACCCCACCCTGAGCCCCTACTGCTCCACCGGCGAGGTGCAGCTGCGGGTCACGGCCGCCGCGGACAGCGAGACGGAGGGCCTCTCGCGCATCGCCCCGGTGGTCGATGAGGTGAAGAAACGCCTGGGGGACGTGGTGTACGACGTGTGCGCGGACGAGGACGGCTCCCTGGCCCGCAGCGCGGTCGAGGCCCTGAAGGCCCGCGGCTGGACGGTGGCGACGGCGGAGAGCCTCACCGGCGGCATGATCGCCGCGCAGCTGGTGAACATTCCCGGCGCCTCTGACGCGGTGCGGGGCGGCTTCGTCACCTACCAAAGTGAAGCGAAGACCATGCTGCTGGGCGTCCCGGCGGCAACCATCGAGACATACAACGTGGTCAGCGCGGAGGTGGCGAAGGCCATGGCACAGGGCGCCCGGGAACGCCTTCAAGTGGACGTAGCGGTCAGCGCCACGGGCCTGGCGGGCCCCGGCGGCGGCACCCCGGAGATCCCGGTGGGCACAGTGTACCTGGGCCTGGCCACGGCAAAGGGCGTGCGCGCCATCCCCCTGAAGCTGGCCGGTGACCGGGACCGGATCCGCACCCTGGCGATGAAGCATGCCATCCACGCGGTGCTGTGCGCCGCCCGGGACACGGAGGAGGCCGCGCTTTGAACCAGACCAGCAACACCGCCATCGTCCTGCGCTACGCCAACTACCGGGAGAACGACCGGATGCTGACCCTCTTCAGCCCGACCCGCGGGCTGGTGGAGGCTGTGGCGCGGGGCTGCAGACGGCCGAAATCGAAGCTGCTCAGCGCCTCGGAGCTCTTTGCCCTGGGCGAGTTTGAGCTGTTCGAGAAGGACGGGCGCTACACGGTAACGGGCTTCACGCTGACGGAGAACTTCTACGCCCTGCGGGAGGACTGGGAGCGGCTGAACTGCGGGGTGTACCTGCTGTCCCTGTGCGAGGCCGCGGTCCAGCCCGGTGAGAACGCCCAGGAGCTGTTCATGCTGCTGCTGCACACGCTGAGCCGCCTGACCTTCACCGATCAGCCCTGGAAGCCGCTGCTGACGGGCTTTCTGGCGCACTTTGCCGCCTGCGAGGGCTACCGGCCCCGGCTGCGGCACTGTGTCCGCTGCGGGCGGCGGCTGAACCCCGGGGAGCCGGCCTGGTTCGACCTGGGGGAGGGCGGGCTCACCTGCGGCGAGCACCGGCAGCCCGGCATGCCGGCCATCACAGACCGGCAGACCGCTTTCCTGCGGATGGCGCTGGAGAGCGGCACGGCGGCCTGGACGGAGAGCCCGGAGCGCGAAGCCCCGCTGACCCTGATGCAGCGCTTTGTCGAGCAGCGGCTGGACAAGCCCCTGCGGGTGCGCCTGCCGGAGGCGTGAAGCTTGTGGGAACGCCGGCGCTGTGTTATACTGAGGGCGGAGGGATCACACCATGAGGATACTGCTGCTGGGGGACCTGCACGGCAACCGGCCGGCGACACAGGCGCTGGACGAGGCGCTGAAGGACATCCCCCGGGATGTGACCTGGTTCCTGGGGGACGCGGTGGGGAAAGGCCCCTCCTCGGTCTTCACCTGCGACTGGGTCCGGGAACACTGCGATCACTGGATCGGCGGCAACTGGGACTACGGCATCGGGGGACAGGAGTTCCCGGAGGACGGGTACTACTGGAACCAGCTGGGCCCGGAGCGCATGGCCTGGCTCAACGGCCTGCCCCGCGAGGCGGAGCTGACTCTGGCCGGGGTGCGCTTCCGGCTGTTCCACGGCCGGCCGGTGACGGAACTGCTGCAGGGCGACACGCCCAACGCGGACCTGGCGGCCGTGCTGACCACTGAGAGCGGGACCTTCGGCGGCGCCGTGTTTGCCGACAGCCACAGGCCCTTTGTCCGGACGGTCCGCGGCGGCTATGTGTGCAACACCGGCTCCGTGGGCAACAGCATGGGGATGCCCCGGGTCCACTGCCTGCTGCTGGAGGACGCGCCGCTGCGCATGACCGTCCTCTCCATCCCCTATGACAACGAAGCCGCGGCGGAGGACGCCCGCCGGGATCCGGACCTGCCCCACCGGGACGCCTGGATCCGCGAGGTGCTCACCGGCCGCTATTCCCGCTGAGGAGGCGCCGCCGTGCTGCTCATAAGCTTCGAGACGGCGCTGAACGCCGTCATGCCCTTCGTGATCTACCTGGCCCTGGGCTGGATCGCGGTCCGGATCCGCGCGGCGGACCGGCCATTCATGGAGCGGGTGAACCGCTTTTGCTTCAGGCTGCTCTTTCCCTTCATGACCTTCCGCAGCATCTACAACGCCTCCCCGGAGGACATGCCTTCCCCGAAGCTCATGCTCTTTGCGGGCATCGGGATCCTGGCGCTGATCCTCCTGCTGGTGCTGCTGGTGCCGGTGTTCGTGAAGACCAACGCCCGCCGGGGCACGGTGATCCAGGCCATCTTCCGCAGCAACTTCGTGATCTACGGCGTGCCGATGACGGAGGTCGTGTGCGGAACGGCGGCCTCCTCCATCGCCGGGGTGATGATCCTGGAGTGCGTGTCCATGTTCAACATCGCCTCGGTGATCGTGCTGGAAATGTACAACCGGCCGGATGGGGAGAGCGGGCGGATCTCCGGCAAAAAGCTGGCGGAGCTCGTCGTGAATCTGTTCAGGAACCCCCTGCTGCAGGGCTGCCTGCTGGGCCTTTTCTTCTTTGCCCTGGGGATCAAGCTGCCCGCGGCGTTCGAGAAGCCGGTGGACACCCTGGGCGGCATCGCCTCGCCCCTGGCCATGATCACCCTGGGCGGCACGCTGCGCTTTGCCGCCATCCGCAAGAACCTGCGGGTCATTACCCCGGTGATGGTGATCCGGCTGATCGTGATGCCGCTGGCCTTCCTGAGCCTGGCCTGGGCGCTGGGCCTGCGGGGCGCGGAGCTCTTCCTGGTGCTGATGATCTTCGGCACCCCGATCGCCACGGCCTCCTACCCCATGGCGGCCAACATGGGCGGCGACGGCGAGCTGGCCGGCCAGCTGGTGTTCATCTCCACGCTGCTGTCCCTGCTGACCATCTTCGCCTTCATCTTCGGCATGTCCCAGCTGGGGCTGATCCCGGCCGCGTGAGGGGGAACGACCTCATCCGACGCTGCGGCGCCACCTTCCCCTGAATACCCATAAATCGTACGAAGTACGATTTAATACCATGAATGAAAATACTTCGTATTTTCACAGTAAGGGGAAGGCCGAGGGTAGTAAAACAAACAAAAGCCTTTCCCCTGAAGCGATAAACAAAGGATAGAAGTATCTATTCAGTCGTATGATTCGCTTTGGCTGAAACCCCTCTGTCGCTGCGGCGACATCTCCCCTTTCAGGGGAGACAAGGGTTCAAAGTTACTCAAAGCCTCCCCTGAAAGGGGAGGGGGACCGCTTGCGGTGGAAGGGTTCCTTGGCAGGACTGAATAGTTACCTTTTGAGGAAGAAAGAGAAAATGATCCGACCCGACGAAATGCCTCCGCGGGAGCCCAGAGCGCGGCTCCTGCTGCACATCTGCTGCGCGCCCTGCTCCTCGGCCACCCTGGAACAGTTGCAGGGGAGCTTTGACGTGGATTTTTACTTCTACAATCCGAACATCGAGCCCCTGGCGGAGTTTGAGAAGCGGCTGTCGGAGGCGGAGCGCTTTGTCCGGGAATTCCGACCCGACGGCGGGGTGCGGGTGATCCGGGCCCCCTATGACCACGAGGCCTTCGAGGCCATCGCCCGGGGACGGGAGGACCTGCCGGAGCGCGGGGAGCGCTGCCGGCTCTGCTACGCGCTGCGGATGCGGCAGGCGGCGCGCTACGCCCGGGACAACGGTTACGACTGCTTCACCACCTCCCTGTCCATCAGCCCGCACAAGAACAGCGCGTGGATCAACGAGATCGGCATGGCCCTGGAGGCGGAGCTGGGGATCCCCTTTGTCTGGAGCGACTTCAAGAAAAAGGACGGCTACCACCGCTCCATCGAGCTGTCGCGGCAGTACGGCCTGTACCGGCAGGACTGGTGCGGGTGCGTGTACTCCAAACGGGAGCGGGAGCGGCGCAAGCAGGCCGCGGGAGGTGTGTGACATGGCCCAGAGCGCGTATTGCAAAAAGTGCAGGCGGGAGGTGCTGCCCGGCGGCTCCTGCCCCTACTGCGGCGGAAAGCTGGGGACGCCCCGGACCCTCTGGCGGGTGAAACACGTGCCGGTGCGGGACTGGATCAGCTGGAACGCGCCGATGCGCCTGGCGCTGCCGGCCCTGCTGCTGGTGGCGGCGGGGGTGGTGGCGGCCGAGGGCGTCACCGGCGGCGCGGCGGGCGTGGAGCGCCTGCTGAACGGGGCCTTTCCACGGGTGCTGCTGTGGATCCTGGCGGGCCTGGCGCTGCTGACGCTGCTGGTGCTGCTGCTGCAGCGCGAGGAGGTGCTGGAGGTGGCCCTGGACAAGAGCGGCCTCACCGTGCGCACCCTGCTGCCCAAGCCCGGCCCCCTGTGCCTGCTGGCGCACCTGCGCAGCCCCGCGCTGGTGAAGAACGACGCCCTGCGGCAGGAGTTCGGCCTGCTGGTGGACGAGCAGAAGCTCGCCTGGCGGCAGGTCAAGCGCGTCCAGTGGTGGCCGGAAAAATCGCAGCTGCTGCTCTACGGCCCCTTCTGGTGGCTGCGCCTGGCGGTGCCGGTGACGGCGGAGAGCTGGCCGGAGCTGAGCGCGGCCGTCACGGAGCGGCTGGGCAGAAAGAAGATCCGCATGCCCTCGGGCCTGCGGGCGCCGGCCCGGAGCACGGCCGGAAAAAAGAAGAATGCCGCACAGCAGGACTTCTTTCCGGACACGGATCCGGGGGCTTACGGCGAATAATCCCGGGCGCGGCTTGCGCCGGGCGGGGGATTGCGCTATAATGGCGGGGCAAACCGCGGTGCAGTCTCCATGACGATACGTCATGTTTTCACGGGAAGGAGGGAACACATGCAGGAGAAACAGAGCCGCCGCAGCGGCGTATACCGGAGCGGGCAGCAGACCCGGCGACGGGTGCCGGTGTGGCTGATCGTGTCGCTGGCCATCCTGACCGTGGCCGTCGGCGTGGTGCTGGTCGTGCGGAACCGGACCGCCCGGGCGGAGATCAGCGCGATGGCCATGCCCTGCGACGCCTCCCAGCACGTGACCCCCTTCGGGGACGCGGTGCTGTACTACGACGGGGCCTCGATCCACTGCTGCGAGCCCGGCGGCGGTATCCGCTTCAGCTTCCCCTGTGGCATCAACGCCCAGTTCTCCGCCTCGGACACACACCTGGTGATCTGGAGCGGCACGCAGCTGTTCATCGTCAACAGCCGCGGCGTGGTGTCCTACAACGAGAACATGGAGGAGACGGTGCAGTTCGCCCGGATCGGGCACCGCTACTGCGCGGTGGTCGTCGGCGACGACGACACCGAGCCCGCGCTGCTGATCAAGAACCTGGACGGCACCCAGGCGGACTACGAGAAGGAGGCCTACAGCGGCATGGTGCTGCTGGACGCGGGCTTCTACGGCGATCAGGACCGCTACCTGTGGACGCTGTCCTTCGACTTCTACGGTGTGGCCCTGAACACCGTGATGCACACCTACGAGGTGGCCAAGATGAACACCGGCCAGGTGACGCTGTCCAACCTGGCCTACAAGGTGGTCTATGAGAACACCAACCTGCGCGTCTTCACGACGCAGCAGATGTACACCTACAGCTACAATGCGGTGCCCAAGGCCGACGCGACGCGCCTGACCTACGGCTGGCAGGTGACGGGCGTGGACATCCCCGCCCGCGGGGACGCGAACATCCTGCTGGGCCGCACGGCTCAGCTCACCGGCGCCGACCAGCGCGTGACCGACGTGAAGGTGGTGCGGGGCGGCGAGAACTACATGGGCACCCTGCCGGAGGCCTGCGTGGGCATCGGGGTGCTCGACGGCACCGTGTGGGGCGTCGCGCCGCGGGATCTCTACCAGGCGCCGGCCACCCGGCTGCAGGCCTTCTCCGGTCAGCCCATTCCTCTTCCTGAGGGCAAGCAGGTCGAGCGTCTCATCGGCCTGACGACCAACGGCTATGCCGTCGTGGCCTGCACCGACCAGACGGTGTACGCCGTGCACCTGCCGGCCAGGTGATGACGCGAAGCGCTTGACAGCGGCAGCCGGATTCCCTATAATAGGCAGCGTCGGCGATGAGGGAGAGAGTACCGCAGAGGCGGGCGCAAAGCGAGCTGCAGCCGGTGAGAGGCAGCCGCCGCGCGGGCGGGAACATGGCTCCGGAGCTTTTCCGGTGAGGCGCGGCCTTCGGGCGGCTGAGCCGGGGACGGGTCGCACCGTTATCTGCATGATGAGCGAACAATCAGGGTGGTACCGCGGACTTCATCCGCCCCTGTCCCACGGGGGCGGTTTTTCTGTGCCCGCGGGTGAAGAATCCATCAAGACGGAGGCTGATTCCCATGAGCAAAGGCACCTACTACATCACCACCCCCATCTACTATCCCAGCGGCAACATGACCATCGGCCACACCTACACCACCGTGGCCGCGGACACCATGACCCGCTTCAAGAAGCTGACGGGGTACGACACCTACTTCCTCACCGGCACCGACGAGCACGGCCAGAAGATCGAGCGCAAGGCCGCCGAGGCCGGCGTGACGCCCCAGCAGTTCGTGGACAAGATCGTGGCGGAGACCAAGGACCTGTGGAAGCTGATGAACATCGAGTACGACGATTTCATCCGCACCACCGAGGACCG
>CAMKAE010000004.1 GCA_946410395.1 uncultured Clostridia bacterium | reverse complement strand
GAATTCCGAATTCCGAATTCCGCATTCCTTACACGTTGAACCGGAACAGCGTCACGTCGCCGTCCTTCATCACATAGTCCTTGCCCTCGGAGCGCACCAGGCCCTTCTCCTTGCAGGCGGCCATGGAGCCCAGCTCCGCCAGGGTCTCGAAGGGCACGATCTCGGCCCGGATGAAGCCCCGCTCGAAGTCGGTGTGGATCTTGCCCGCGGCCTGGGGCGCTTTCGTTCCGCGCTTGATGGTCCAGGCCCGGCACTCGTCCTCGCCGCAGGTCAGGAAGGAGATCAGGCCCAGCAGGTGATAGCAGGCGGTGATCATCCGCTCCATGCCGCTGGCCCCGATGCCCAGGTCGCTGAGGAACTCCGCCTTTTCCTCCGGCTCCATCTGGGAGATCTCCTCCTCGATGGCGGCGGAGATCACCAGCACCTCGGCACCCTCGCCCTCGGCGATCTTGCGCACCTCGGGCAGGCCGGGGATCTCGCTCTCCGGCAGGCCCAGCGCGTCCTCGGCGATGTTGGCCGCGTAGATCACGGGCTTGGCGGTCAGCAGGAACCAGCTGTCCATGATTGCCCGCTCCTCGTCGTCCATCTCCAGGTTGCGGGCTGGCTTGCCCTGTTCCAGATGCGGGATCATGCGCTCGCAGAGCTCCAGTTCCTTCGCCGCGTTCTTGTCGCCGCCGTTCTTCTGGCGGGCGGCCTTGTCCCGGCGGCGCTGGACGGTGTCCAGGTCGGCGAAGATCAGCTCCAGGTTCACGGTCTCGATGTCGCTGACCGGGTCGGTGGAGCAGTCGGCGCGGATGATGTTCTCGTCGTCAAAGCAGCGCACCACGTGGACGATGGCGTCCACCTCGCGGATGTGGGACAGGAACTTGTTGCCCAAGCCCTCCCCGTGGGAGGCGCCCTTCACCAGGCCCGCAATGTCCACAAACTCCACAGTGGTGGGGGTCACCTTCTTGGGGTGATACATGTCCGCCAGCACGTCCAGCCGATGGTCCGGCACCATCACCATGCCCGTGTTGGGCTCGATGGTGCAGAACGGAAAGTTGGCCGCCTGGGCGTTGCTGGTCTGGGTGATGGCATTGAAAAGGGTGCTCTTGCCCACATTGGGCAGCCCCACGACGCCTAATTTCATGGCGATTTCCCCCTCGGCAAAAGTGCCTTTGAAAGGCAGAGCCATTATACACGAAAACCCCGGGAAAGGCAAGCGTGAACGGCGCGCATAAAGTTTGCCGGACCGCTTTACATTCCCAGTCGTATCGGGTATAATGGCCGCGCTTATCAGGACCTGAGGAGGACGCTTTATGTTCATCAAGGGTTATACGTACGGCTATGACGGCCGCAGGGGCATGTACCGCACGCCCGAGGCCGGGCTCTCCATGGCGCGCATGGCCGCCCTGGGCGGCGACTGGGCCGCGCTGGCCTTCTCCGTGGTGCAGGATTCCTTCAGCGCCACCCAGATCCGCCCCGATTATCGCTTCACCGTCACCGACCGGGACGTGACCGCCGCCGTCGAGCAGCTCCACGCCCTGGGCCTCAAGGTCTGCATGAAGCCGATGGTCAACTGCGCCGACGGCGTGTGGCGGGCCAACATCCGCTTCCCGGAGCGGGAGTGGGGCGACAAGGACTACTGGAAGGAGTGGTTCTCCTCCTACACCGGCTTCCTCTGCCATTACGCGGAGATCGCCGAGGAGACGGGCTGCGAAATGTTCTGCGTGGGCTGCGAGATGCTGGGCACCGAGCCCCGGGAGGCCCAATGGCGGGAGACCATCGCGGCCGTGCGGGCCATCTATCACGGCCCCCTGGTCTACAACACCAATCACGGCAAGGAGGCCGGCGTGGTCTGGTGGGACGCGGTGGACTACATCGGCACCTCCGCCTACTACCGGGTGGCTTCCGCTCCCGGCGCCTCCGTGGACGAGATGAAGGCTGCATGGGACCGGCACAAGGCCGACCTGGCGGCGGTCTCCCGCGCCAACGGCGGCAAGCAGATCCTGTTCATGGAGATCGGCTGCCGCAGCGCGAGCGGCTGCGCGATGATGCCCTATGACTTCTCGCACCGCGAATTCCCCTACGACGAGGACGAGCAGGCCAACTTCTACGAGTCCTGCTTCCGCTCCCTGTGGGACGAGCCCTGGTTTGCGGGATTCTTCTGGTGGGACTGGGGCACCTTCCTGCCCCGGCGCAATCCCAACACGGGTTTCGCCATCGCGGACAAGAAGGCGGAGCAGGTAGTCAGGGACTGGTACGCAAAGGAGCGTCCGTGACCTCCCCGGCGCGCTGCCGCTCTGCGTTTCGGATAATCAGGGCAGATAGGGGGCAAAGAGCGGATCCAGCTTGTCCCGGTTGTCCACCAGGAAGAGGGACCCGTCCATCGGCGCCACGCGCACGTCTTCCCGGCTCAGCAGCTTCGCGTCGCAATAGTCCAGGATCTGCCGGATGTCCTCCGAGAGAATGGCGTGGCCGTTCAGGTGGATCAGCATCCGGATCTGATCACCGCAGCCCAGCAGCTCCCAGGCGGGTTTGGCCGCCGCGTAGGCCAGGCACTGGCCCTCGGTGTTGTTCCAGCCCTCGGACTCGATGCCCGTGACGATGATCAGGTGCCGGTCCGGCCCGGCCGCCAAGGCGCAGAGCATGTGCTGGTCCACCGGCAGATTCCGCACCGTGGCAATGCTTTTGAAGTTCCCGCAGAACCAGTAGCCCTCCCCGCCCTTCAGGTTGCCGAAGGGCTCGTTCTGCGAGTCGTTGGTCCAGGCGGCGCTGCCGCCCAGACCGGTCAGGTCGTAGGTCTTGCCGTGATTGCCCATGCGGTAGACCGCCACGCCGCCCGCGCCGGAACAGGAGGGCACCGCCACCCGGATCCGGGGCTCATAGGCCGCCGCCACCGCCACGCTCTTGCCGTAGCGGGACACGCCGCCCACTACGGACAGGGCCGGGTTGATGCCCAGCGCTTCGCCTGCGCCGTTCTCCAGCGCATCGATCACCTTGCTGACACCCCAGGCCCAGGCCAGCAGCGTTCCCCGCTGGGTCTGCGGGTCCCCGTTGAATCGCTCGTAGGGGTACAGGGTGTAGAAAGCCCCCCACCAGGTGGCAGCGTCCTGGGCCACCTGGCTGCAGTCATAGCTGATGCCGGCGTAGCCCCGGGAAGCCGCGTAGAGGCAGTTGGCCGGGACCGCGGTCATCCATTCCTTGGTGATCCAGTTCTGGAAATGCCAGGGCGTGTACTCCAGGTACCACGGGAAGCCGCCCTCCGGGGGCGCGCCCTCCGGCAGGGCCACCAGCACGGAGAAGGAGGCGGTCTTTTCCCCGGCCGCCACGCTCACCGTCAGCAGCGGGCAGCCGGTCTCCGGCTCGGTGTCCAGCGTCCAGGTGACGCGCTCCCCGGCCGGGTCCGGCCACCAGCCGTACATATACTCGCTGTAGAGCGCCAGCAGCTCCGCGCGACGCTGCTCCCAGTCCGCTGCCGTGGCAACCGGCGTGCCGTCCGACATGCGCATCAGTTCCGGCAGGCCCTCGGTTTCCGGCAGCGCGGACGGAGCGGGAAAGCCCGCGGTCTCCGCCATCGCGGCGGGACAGACAGCCATGGCCAGCAGCAATGTCAGAACGCGTCTGAGCATGTTGATACCCTCTTTCGTTTTTCATTCCTGTCACGGGCAGTGTACCATATTCCGCCGCCCCTGACAAGCAAATCGCCTGTTTACGCGGCAGAAAAGCTGTGCTATACTCTGTGCATCAACAAGCGGGAGGACGCTGTCATGCGGATCATCTTTGTGAGGCACGGGGAGCCGGATTACGTCCGGGACTGCCTGACACAGACCGGAAAAAAACAGGCGCAGGCCTGTGCGCAGCGCCTGGCGCACGAGGGCATCTCGGCGGTCTACGCCTCCCCCATGGGCCGCGCGACGGAGACGGCCTCGTACACCGCTGCGCTGCTGGGCCTGCCCGTGCAGATCCTCGACTATATGCACGAGGTGGTCTGGGGCGGCCCCGAGACGCCGGACGAGGGCCATCCCTGGACGCTGGGCGCGCGGATGATCGACGAGGACAACGTGGACTTCTTCCGCCAGGACTGGCGCGCGCACCCCTTCTTTGCCGAAAACGCCGTGACCCGGGCTTACGACCATGTGGCGGCATGCTTTGACGCCTTCATGGCGGAGCACGGCTACGGCTACGCGCACCAGGGCCGCCGGTTCCTCTGCAATGCGCAGGCCCAGGAGACAGTGGCCGTCTTCAGCCACGGCGGCAGCGGCGCCTGCGCCCTGGCCCATCTGCTGTCCCTGCCCTACCCCTATGTCTGCACGGTCCTCCCCTACGACTTCACCTCTGTCATCATCCTCGAGTTCCCGGTGCGCCCGGGCGAATACGTTCACCCGCGGGTGGAGCTGTTTAACGACATCGCGCACATCCGGGGCTGAGGCACCAAAAAAGACGGGTTGCCCGTCTTTTTTGGTATACCGGTTTACTGCATCATTTCCATCTTCAGCGTCGCGTCCTCCACCGTGCAGGTGGTGACGAAGGAGAGGGCGTCGTCCCCACAGCGCAGGGTGATATAGCCGCCGGTGAGGGCGATATAGCCCCGGTCCGGGTCGTCCTTGTTGGTGGACTTGATGCCGTCCTTGCCCGCGGTCACGGTCAGCGTGCCGCCGGAGATCTCCACAAAGTCCTTGCCCTTCACGCCGTGGCGCGCCGCGTTCACCGTGATCCGGCCGGCCTTGATCTTCAGGTCGTCCTTGGAGACGATGCCGTCCAGCGCGCCGCTGGTCACGGTCAGGGCGCCGCTGCCCTCGATGGTTAGGTCGCTCTTGCTGAAGATCACGCCGTTGGGCTCGTCCCCGTCGGTGAAGACGAGGTTTGTGCCGTCGGAGAGCGTGTTCTCGGTGCCCTCCACCAGCGAGATCACGAGCCGCGGGCTGCACTCGCCCACCAGGATCGCGGGGCCGGTGCTGTTGTGGATCGTCACACCGTTCAGGTAAAGGGTCACGCGGCCGTCGGACGCGCAGTCCACCTCCACCTGGCCGTCGCTCAGGCTGCCCGCCAGCAGGTAATCGCCCGGGGCCGTGATCTTCACGCCGCGGGACGTGACGGTCACGCCGCTGCCGGCGCTGGTGCACCCCGCGTCGGACAGCTCAACGGTCACCATGCCGTCGGCCAGGGCCGCGGCGCAGGCCAGCATTATCAGCACGAGCAGCGCGGCGAATACGGTCTTTTTCATGCGGTCATCCTCCTCAAAGCGTCATCGTGCGGTCTGATCGAAGCGTACATCACCAGATGATCTCCTCCTCGGATGGGGAAGCGGGTTCCGGAGAAGGCGCCTGCGTGGGAACCAGCGGCGGGTATGTCACCATCGCCGGTTCTGTCGACGCCTCGCCGCTGCCACCCTCTGCGCTCTGCGCAGGCTGTTCCCCGGGCGCGCAAGACGCGGGCATCGGGATCACACCGGTGAAGGCCAGTACCGCGGCGGTGAGCAGGAGCGCCCCGAGCACACAGATCAGCGTGATCTTGAGCCCCCTGCGCCGGCGGCGCTTCCGGGATTCCTTCAGCGCGGCCTCCCGGCGGGCCGAATCCCCGGTGACCTCCCGGGTGAAGCGCTGCTGTTCCGGCGTCTTGCCGGCCAGGAATTCCTCCGCCTGGCGCAGGGACGGCTGCAGGTTATCCGCCACCGCCGGATCGAGATCCGGGATCCGGGCGCGGATGGCGTCCACCGCCCGCTTCATCTTTTCCGGGTCGCCCTTGTCATACAGCGCGCCGAGCATGTTGCAGCAGTTCTTGTCCACCCGGGCTTCATCCCCGGACTGATAGGTGAAGAGCACCGCGTGGCCGGCCGTCAGCGGCTGTCCGCACAGGCAGCAGTAGTCCGGGCGGACATAGATGCGCCGGCTGCTCCCGCTCTCCTTGGTCACCGCGACCCCGCAGAAAGGACAGATGGCCGCGCCTTCCGGAACCGGCGACCCGCAGTTTTTACAGAACACGTCTTTCTCCCTCCGCTCACGGATTGTTGCTTTCCTGGCGCAGCTTCGCCGCTGCATGAAAAACCGGCAGGCCGCGTCATGCTGCGCGCCTGCCGGGTGTCACGCGGATTACCTGTTCTTGCGAAGGAAGGCCGGCACGCCGCGGTCGTCCCGCTCCATGGCGCCAGTGTTGGTGTTCTGGGGCACGCCCATGGGCTGCACGGGCTGTGTGTTGGCCCCGTAGGTCGCCTGGTAGGGGTTCTGGGGCTGCGGCTGGAACTGCCCGGCCTGCGGATAAGCGGGCCGCATGGGCATGGACTGCTGCATCGGCGGCTGCTGCATCGGCGGCTGCTGGGGCATGGGCTGCTGCATCGGCGACTGCTGTACGCCCTGCGCCGGATAGCTGGCAAAGGCGCCGCTGCCAGCCGCGGGAACGCCCATGGCGGGGCGCCCAGCGGACATAAAGGGGCTTTCCTGACGCGGAGCGGGCCGCTGCTGCTGCTCATAGCGCGCCGGAGAATTCGCATAGCTGTAGGTGCCGGAGGTGTAGGGCGAGGGGGTGCCGTGCAGGCGCTCCCGCTCGATGTCCCGCGGCTTCTTGGCCGGCTCCCTGGGCGGGAACGGCGTCTTCTCGAAGCCCGTGGCGATGACCGTCACGCGCACCTCGTCGCCGAGGGATTCGTCCACGCCCGCGCCGAAGATGATGTTGGCCTCGGGATCCGCGGCCTGCATGATCATGTCTGCCGCCGCGTTGATGTCCATGATGGAGACATCCGGGCCGCCGGTGATGTTGATCAGCACCGCGCGCGCGCCGTCGATGTTGGTCTCCAGCAGCGGAGACGCGATGGCGTCCTTGGCCGCGTTGACCATCTTGTTCTCGCCGGAGGCGACGCCGATGCCCATGTGGGCCATGCCGCCGGACTCCATGACCGTGCGGACGTCCGCAAAGTCCAGATTGATCAGGGCGGGCACGGCGATCAGATCGCTGATGCCCTGGATGCCCTGGCGCAGGACGTCGTCTGCGATGCGGAAAGCCTCGATCATCGTGGTGCCCTTGCTGGCAACCTTCAGCAGGCTGTCGTTGGGGATCACCACCAGGGTGTCCACCCGCTGCTTGAGCTCGGCGATGCCGGCCTCGGCGTTCTTCATGCGCTGCTTGCCCTCAAAGGTGAAGGGCTTGGTGACCACCGCGATGGTCAGCGCGCCCAGATCGCGGGCGACCTCCGCCACGATCGGCGCCGCGCCGGTGCCGGTGCCGCCGCCCATGCCGGCCGTGACGAACACCAGGTCCGCGCCCGCCAGTGCCTGGGCGATCTCTTCCTTGCTCTCCTCCGCGGCCCTGCGGCCCACCTCGGGCACCGCGCCGGCGCCCAGGCCCTTGGTCATCTTCTCACCGATCTGGATCCGGGTCTGAGCATTGGACATGCCCAGCGCCTGACGGTCGGTGTTCACCGCGATAAACTCGACGCCGCGGACATCCGCCTCAACCATGCGGTTCAGCGCGTTGTTGCCGCCGCCGCCGCAGCCGACGACCTTGATGGAAGCAAAATTTTCCTGCTCATCGTTCTGGAACTCGATCACGTTGCATCCTCCTGACTTTTCGGACAGTGGCGTCCTTCATTCTCCGGCCGTTCAGCCGCCCAGCAGATTGCGGAAGAATCCCTTGACCTTGCCGCCTCCCGCGGGCTGGCGATTCTTGATTTCAATGGTGTCTATGATCAGGTCCATCAGACCCAACGCGCTGGAATAGGCGTGGCTGTTGAGCTTGGCGGTGCGCTTGGGCGTTTCCTTCACCGTGGTGCCCAGCTTCTGGCCCAGGAACTTGAAGCCGCCCCGGTTGAAGCTCAGGCCGCCGCCCGTCATGTAGTAGCTCGACCAGCTGCCCAGCTTGACGCCGCTGCGCTCCACGGCCTTCTTGATCTCCTCAGCGATCTCCTCCACCCGCGGCTCGATGATCCGGGTCACCTCCGCCCGCTTGAAGCTGCGGGGAGGCTTGCCGTCCTTGCCGGGGATGTCGTAGGTCTCGTCCGGGGTCTCGATGCCGTAGACGTACTGCCGCTTGATCTTGTCCTCGGCCTCCTCCATGGTGACGTCCAGGCCGTAAACCAGGTCCGCGGTGATGTTGCCGCCGCCGATGTCGATCGTCTCCAGGTACACCAGCGCGTCGCCCTCGGCGATCATCACATCCGTGGTCAGGTAGCCGATGTCGATCAGGACGGCGGTGTGATCCCGCTCCTCCTCCGGCAGGAAGAGCATCATCTCGCCGGGCGCGGTGGCGTAGACGCCCACCACGTTGAAGCCCAGATCGCTCATCCGCAGCGTCACGTCCTCCACGAAGAAGCGGTCCGCGAACACGAAGGAGATCATGGCCTTCAGCTCGCGTCCGGCCTTGCCCACCGGCTCCAGGGTCTTCTTGCCGTTGTCGATGGCGAACCAGGCGGGGGTGGCGTGCACCTTGATGCCGTTGACCTCGCCCACCTTCTCCTCCGCCAGGCGGAAGGCCTGCTTGATGTCGGCGCCGGTGACCCGGGGATCCGTCCCCTTCAGCTCCACCGTCACCTCCGCCGAATAGGCGCGCGTGAAGGCCGCGGGCACACCGATGTTGATGTCCCGCAGCTTGCGCTTGCTCTGCAGTTCGGCGTCCTCTATGCTCTCGCGGATGCGGTTGTTGACCTCCGCAGGATTGTTCCATCCGTCATCCATAAATCCATCGTAGGCGGCAATCCCGGCACCCACAATGTCGCAGCGCAGGCTGCCGGAATTGTCCGCAACCAGCGTCACGATCTTGCTCGTGCCGAAGTCCACCGCCGCTACCGTGGTTTTCATGTCCCTTCAGCCTCCAGTACGTTTTCCGTCTGTCTGAGGATGCAAAACGGCACGTGCCCGCGCTTTGCGGACACCTGTCCAATTTGCCATTGTTATTATAGACGCTTTTTGCCCGGATTGCAAGCCTTTTCCCGAAAGAAGTTAAGGAATTGTTGCGTTTTTGCGGAATTTTGACATCAATTCACGCCGGTCGGAGGGATCCAGCGGGGTTCCTCCGGGGTCGTGACGTCGATGGTGCCGCCGTGTCTGGCCATTTTGATGAGCTCCGCGCGCACCAGATCGCAGGCGCGCAGCTTGGCGTGGACGCGCTCCAGGGGCCCGATGCGGACGAAATAACCGTCGGCCGTGGTCAGGTAGATCTCCTTCTCGGCGGAGAGGTTGATCTCCGTGATCTGATCCGTGAAGAGGATCGCCCGGATCTCGACGAGGATCTCGGAGTAGACGGCCCGCTGCCAGCTGTTACGCAGATTCATCGGGCGGCCCGGGAACGGGTTTCCGCTCACGTCAAAGCCCGTCACCCGGATCAGGCCGGCAAGTTCCGGCACGTTGCCGCTCGCGTATTTCTCCAGCACGAAGCCTGTCGCGTCGATGACATAGGCATTGCCGTTGTACACGAAACAGGCGGTCGGGACGCGCTCGGTCACATTCAGCGTCACCCGGTGCGGCAGCTCCTTCTCGACCGTGATGCTGCGCAGATAGCGCCGCCGGTCCTGCGTTCCGGCCTCCCTCGCCCGGGCGGCCACGTCCGCCTCCTTCAGGTCCAGGATGTTGTCCCCCGTGCGGATGCCGGAGATGGCGACGACCTCCTCGGCCGTCAGCAGGCTGTTGCCCGTCACCGCAACGGTGTCGATCCGGTAGGCCAGGCGCGTGAGCAGCACCGCCGCCAGCGCCACCAGCACCACCGCCGCCGCGATGACAATGCCCATCTTGGCACCGCCGCCCAGCTTTTTCCGGACCTTTTCCAGCACCGTGGACTTGCGCCGCGCGCGCTCGATCACCGCATCCCTGGGAGCCTGGTCCGGCCCGACCCAGAAATCGGAGGCGTGACTGGAAAGATCCTCCGAGCGCATGTCCCGGAGGCTCTCATCCACGGCGCCGTCGTCAAAGGGGTCTCCGCCCGGCCGGTCAGGGCTGTCCCCCGGCACATACCCCGTGTCGTTCTGGTCGTTGATCGGCGTCACATGCTCGCAGGGTGCGTCCTCCATGTGATACCCGGTCTGCTGCCAGTCCGCCTCGGGGCGCTCGCTCTTTCTCGACGTCATGCCTTGTCTCCCGCGTCCGGCAGCTCCGCCACCAGCTGCTTGAACACCCGCCCCCGCTCCTCATAGTCCCGGAACATGTCAAACGACGCGCAGGCCGGGGACAGGAGCGCGTTCCAGCCGGGCGCCGCGATCCTGCTGCAGAGTCGCACCGCCTCGGCCATGCTGCCCGCCCTGCGGATGGCGTTCCAGCCGCAGCGGCGCAGCGTGTCCTCGATCTGGTTGGCGGTGACGCCGATGAGCACGGTTTCCCGGATCCAGGGGGACGCGACGATCTCCCTGGCCAGGGGTGTGAAATCGCAGTGCTTGTCCGAGCCGCCGAGGATCATCACCGTCGGCCGGTTCATGGTCTGGACCGCGCGGATGGTGGAATCCACGTTGGTGCCCTTGGAATCGTTGTACCAGCGGACCCCGTTCAGCTCGCGGGTCAGCTCGATCCGGTGCTCCACGCCCCGGAAGGTTCGCAGCGTCCCCGCGACGGTTTCCGCCGGAACGCCCATGCTGCGCGCGATGCACACCGCCGCCAGCGCGTTCTCCAGGTTGTGCGGGCCCGGAATATAGATCTCCTCCGCCGGCAGCAGGCATTCCTCCCGGCCGCCGTCGCGGAAGATCACCATGCCGTCCCGGACAAAGGCGCCCCGCTCCACCTCGCGCTTGCGCGAAAAGCGCATCACGCCGCTGCGGACCTGGCTCGTCAGCGGCGCCAGGGCGGGGTCGTCGGCGTTGAACACCGCGGTGTCCGCGCTCGTCTGGTTCTCAAACATCCGCATCTTGAGGCGCGTGTACTCCGCCATGGTGCCGTGGCGGTTCAGGTGGTCCTCGGTGATGTTGGTGAGCACCGCGGCCGCGGGATGAAAGGTCTCAATGGTCTCCATCTGGAAGGAGGAACACTCGCAGACCGCCATGTCCGCCGGCGTGCCCTCGAGCACGGCCTGGGAGAAGGGGAAGCCGATGTTGCCCACGGCCCAGGCCTTGCGCCCGGCGTCTTCAAAGATCTGCCGCAGCAGCGAGACCGTGGTGGTCTTGCCGTTGGTGCCGGTGACGGCGACCATCTGGCCGGGCCACAGGGACGCCGCCAGCTCCAGCTCGCCGATGACGTGCAGGCCCATCTCCCGGGCCTTCACCACAAACGGCGCGGTGTCCGGGATGCCGGGGCTGATGACCAGGGCTTCCTGTCCCGCGAGCAGCTCCATGGCCCCGCAGCCCAGGCGCCAGCGCACCGGCAGGGCTTCCAGCGGCTTCAGGGTCTCCCCCAGGCCCTCCCGGGTCTTCGAGTCGTTCACCGTCACCGCGGCGCCTTCCCGCACCAGCAGCTGCGCCGCTGCGATGCCGGAGCGCGCCAGGCCCACCACCAGGACCCGCTTGCCCTGCCAGGTTGTGTTTGCTTTCATGACCGCGCTTCCTTTCCTCAGAAGACCGCCGCGACGGACCAGACGGCCAGGACACAGAGCACCAGCGTCACGGCCGCGTACATCAGCACGATCTGGTTCTCCTTCATGCCGCTGAGCTCAAAGTGATGATGGATCGGCGCCATTTTGAAGATGCGCTTCCCGGTGCCGGTCTTTTTTCTCGTGTATTTGAAATAGGTGGTCTGCATCATCACGGACACGGAGGACATGATGCAGGTGAAGCAGATCGGGATCAGCAGGAACTGGCACTTGAGCAGCATGGCCACGCCCACAAAGGCCCCGCCGATGAACATGGAGCCCGTGTCGCCCATGAAGATCTTCGCCGGGTGATGGTTGAAGAACAGGAAGCCCACGCTGGCCCCGGCCAGAGCGAAGCAGAGAATGGCGACGGGCATGAACCACGCATTCCAGGACTTGTCGCCGAATCCCGCAGCCATGGTAAACGCCGGTTCTCCGCTGGACGCCAGGCCGCTGAACACAAGCGCGATGATGCCGAAGGCCGTCATCCCCACCACCGTGACGGATGAGAGGATGCCGTCCACGCCGTCCTGCAGGTTGGCGCTGTTGGTGATGAACATCACCAGCACCGTCATCACCGGGATGTAGAAGATGCCCAGATCCCAGGTTTTCTGCGTGAAGGGCAGCCACACGTCGTGGCCCACGTAAAAGTAGCAGAACAGCGAAAAGATCAGGCCGACGATCATCTGCCCGATCAGCTTCTGTTTCGGTTTCAGGCCTTCATGGTCCTTCTTCACGTCCTTGATGTAGTCATCCGGGAAGCCGAAGAGGAGCATGCAGCCCAGGGTGATGAAGAGCAGCGGCCACAGCGCATTGTCCAGACCGAAGGACGCACCCTTGGTCGCGCAGCGGATGACGCTGAGCGCGACGGTTGTGATCACCGTGGCCCCGGCCGTCACGATGCCGCCCATGTTCGGCGTGCCCTGCTTGGCCTTGTGGGCCTGGGGTCCCAGGTCGTAGATCGTCTGCCCGAACTTGAGCTTCTTCAGGAAGGGCAGGAAGAAGGGCATGACCGCCAGCACCAGCACCATCGCGATGCCCGCGGAAAGAAGCGCATAACCGTACACACACGTCACTCCTTGTCAAGGCGGGCTTCAGTCTTCCATCTCTTTGAGCAGCTCCGCCACCACCACCTTTTCGTCAAAGGGGTGCTTGATTCCTTTAATCTCCTGATACGTTTCGTGGCCCTTGCCGGCCAGGATGATGACGTCCCCGTCTTTGGCTTCCTTCAGGGCCCAGCGGATGGCCTCCCGGCGGTTCTCGATCACCACATAGGGCTTGCCGGTGGGCTTGATGCCCTCCTCGATCATCGCCAGGATCGCCATCGGATCCTCGCTGCGGGGATTGTCGCTGGTCAGCACGCACAGATCCGCCAGTCGGCCGCCGATCTCGCCCATCATGGGGCGCTTGCCCTGGTCGCGGTCGCCGCCGCAGCCGAAGAGCGCGATGACCCGGCCCCGGGTGAAGACGCGCACGGTCTCAAGGATGTTGCGCAGGGCGTCCGGGGAGTGGCTGTAGTCCAGGATCACCTTGTAGGGCGTGTTGGTGGGCAGCATCTCCACCCGGCCCGGCACCGAGGCGATGCTCTCCAGGCCCTTCTTGATCAGCTCCGCGCTCACGCCCAGCACCATGGCGCAGCTCGCGGCCGCCAGGGCGTTGTAGACGTTGAACATGCCGGTCATCTGCAGGTTGACCCGCTGGTTGTAGACCCCCTTGAGGCGCATCTCAAAGGACACGCCGTTCTCGTCGATCTCGATGTCCCGGGCAAACAAATCCGCATCCACACAGATGCCGTAGGTCAGATAAGGCACCTTCAGGTCACGGATGATGGAGGCCGAGGTTTCCTCGTCGGCGTTGAGGGCGGCGTTTTTCACCATGCCGCCGGTGAAGAAGCGCTTCTTGGTCTCGAAATAGCGCTCCATGGTGTGGAACCAGTCCAGGTGATCCTGGCTCAGGTTGGTGTAGCACCCCACCTCAAAGGTCATGCCGTCCAGGCGGTACATGTCGATGGCGTGGGCCGAGACCTCCATGCTCACCGCCTGCACGCCCTCGTCCGCCATCAGTCGCAGCGTCCGCTGCAGCTCGATCGGGTCCGGGGTGGTCAGGTGGCTCTCGATCCGGCGGTCGCCGATCATGTTGCCGGTGGTGCCGATCAGGCCGCACTTGTACCCGGCGCTCTCCAGGATGCTCTTGACCATGTAGGACGTGGTGGTCTTGCCCTTGGTGCCGGTGATGCCCACCAGCTTCATGCCCTGCGCCGGATGGCCGTAGAACGCCGCGGCCAGGCGCGCCATGGCGATGCGCCCGTTGCGCACCAGCACCTGAGGCACCGGCAGGTCCAGCCAGCGCTCGACCGTCAGCGCCACGCAGCCGTTTTCCACCGCCTGAGGCGCAAAATCGTGGGCGTCGAAGCGCGCCCCAGAAATGCAGAAAAACAGCGCGTCCGCGGTTTTCTCGCGGCTGGACGCTGTGATGGCTTCGATGGGTGTATCCAGGTCGCCCCGGGTGTCGATCAGCCCGGGCAGGTCCCGGATCAGATCCCGCAGTTTCATGCTCGTTCCCCCTGTCCGGGATGTCAGTTCTCCGCCGCGATGTAGGGCATCACCACAGCGTCGCTCGGGACGGTGATGGAGATGCGCTCGGCGCCCTTGGAGGAGATCATCCCCTGCCCCGCCGCCGTAAAGGCCACGTCCACGTCAGCGGTCTTCTTTTCCAGCTCTTCCGCCAGCAGTTCGCGCCGGCGCTCCACTTCCTCAATGCGGGCTTCGGTTCTGGCGATACGCCGCTCGGTGGCCCGGATGTCCGCCCGGCTGGCCCGCCAGCAGATCAGCAGCGCCAGCGCCAGCATGGCCAGAAGCGCCAGCGCGACCGTGCCCCGCAGGCCGCCGCGGCTCACCGGCGCGACCTCCCGGCCGGCCTTATCCCGGCGGCGGCGGTTCATCTCCGCCGTGCGGGCCCCCGGCCCCCGGCTCCCCAGGTAGACCGGCTGCATGTCCGCGCCCATGTCGGGCAGCTCCACGCCAAAGGTCATCCGCTCGCGGCCGGACCGTCCCTGGCTCACATAGCCGTAGGGATTGCCGACGCGGCGGACCCGCTCCTGCCAGCTCAGATCAGCCGTGCCCCGGCCCGCATAGCGCGACCGGCTCCGGAATCTGCGCACTGTCTCCTGCATGGCGCAACGCCTCTTCTTCTCTGTTTATTCCGCTCAGGGTTCCTCCGTGTCCCTTTGCGTGGAAAGCTGACCGATGACGTCCAGAATGCCCGGCAGATTCTCCCGGAAACGCTTGAACTGCTCGGCGCCCTTGCTGGCGGCCACGATCCGCACGTGGTCCCTGGCGCCGGTGATCTCAACGTCCCGCTCGTCCCCGAGGAAATGGTTCCGGATCTTGGCCGGCAGCAGGATCCGCCCCTGGCTGTCGCACTCCTGGCCGAAGAACGAGAAAGCGTCGAACTGCTCCTCAAACTCCACCAGTTCCTTGCGCAGCGGCGCCAGCTTCGCGTAGCGGTCCCGCAGCCTGGCCCAGGCGATGTTGGAGTACAGGGCGATGCTCTCAAAGTCCTTGGACGGCGCGACGCAGAAGACCGTCCCGAGCCGCTCCCGGAAAGCCTGGGGCACCACCATGCGCCCCTTGCCGTCCAGTGTGTGGCTGTACGAGCCCGTGAAGGACCGGCTGTAGCGCTTCAGCAGCGCCTGATCCGCCTCGGTGAGGTCCTCGTCGAGCGGCAAGCCTTGCAGCAACAGCAACTGTTCGTCGCTCACGATTCCCCCACCTTTCACCATTTTACTACCACAATTTGGGCTTCATCCCCATAATACTACACCTTTGGGGCTTGTCAATAGTCAATTTGACGTCAAAAAACGGGAGAAGCGCATATTTATTACATTTATGTCATAATTTCTTAATAATTCCTTCATTTTCCATCAAAGCTGTTGTGACACAGAAAAAGCCTCACCCCAACATTTTGTGGTGAGGCATGCCTGAAGGCGGTTTTGGCGCGTCAAATTGCGGTCCGGCGGGCAAAATTTATTTTTTTCTTTACAATTATGAACAGCGCTGAAACATCCGCACCCCTTCCTTCCGGAGCGGAGGTGCAGGGACGAAAAAAGCGCCTGCCCGAAGCGGACAGACGCGCTGAAACGAATGATATGGATGCGGTCAGGCTTCCCTCACCGGGGAGCGCTCGCCGGGTTCATCAGCACCCGGAAATCCAGGGAGAACCACGCCAGGGCTTTGTCCGGCGCCGCCAGGCCCAGGACGCACACAGCCGTGCAGAACGCGAAGCACACCGCCCCGACGCTCAGGCCCGCGATCGCGATACCCCTGGCGCGCTTCATGCCCACGGCGCCGAAGAGGACGGCCAGCAGGGCCAGGAGCACGCTTGCCATGAAGGCCAGCTCCGGCGCCCTGGAGCCCTCAAGGCCCACGGCACCCGGGAACAGCGCGCAGGCGAGGCACAGAAGGGCCATTCCGCCCAGAGACAGCGAAGCGACAGCCATCTCTCTCCCTCCCCGCGGCTCAGGCCTTGCGCAGGGTGATCACCACGTGGCGGTTGGGTTCCTCGCCCTCGGAGTGGGTCTCCACCGCATCGTTGCCCTGCAGGGCGCTGTGGATGATCCGGCGCTCATAGGGGTTCATGGGATCCAGGGCCACCTTGCGGCCGGTCTTGACGGCGTGGTTGGCCTTGCGGTTGGCTAGGCGGATCAGGGTGTCCTCCCGCTTGGCGCGATAGTTCTCGGTGTCCAGGGTCACGCGGGTGTAGTTGTCCTGGCCCTTGTTGATCTTCAGGCTCGTGAGGTACTGCAGGGCGTCCAGGGTCTCGCCGCGGCGGCCGATCAGGATGCCCAGGGTGTCGCCGTTCATGTAGCCGAAGACATTGCCCTCGGGATCCGTGCCCATGTCGATGGTGACCGTCACGCCCATCAGGGAGGTGAGCTCCTGCAGGAAGGCCTTGGCGCGGCCAGCGGCGGACTCGGGGTCCAGCTCCTCCGCGGGGATCATGGTGACCACGGGCTTCTCCAGCGGCTTCACCGGGGGCTTGGGCTCCGCGGGGGTCTCGGCGGTTTCGGCGGTCTCGGCTGCGGGCTTCTTGCCGCCGCGGCTGCGGTGACGGCGGCGGCGCTTCCTGGCCGGGGCGTCGCCGGAGGCCGGCTCCTGCGCGTCGTCATCCTCGTCGTCCTCCGCAGGCTCCGCCTCGGGGGCAGGCGCAGCGGCTTCGGCGGGCTTGCGGTCCGGGTTCACCCGGCGCACGGGCTCTGGACGGCGGTTCTTCTTCTCGGCCTTCTCTTCCTTTTCAGGGGCGTCCGCGGATTCGGCAGCCTTGTCCTGCTCGGGCTCGGCCTTGGGCTCGGGCTTGCGCTCGGGCTTCGGTTCAGGCTTGCGTTCCGGCTTGCGGGCCGGCTTGCCGCTGTTGAGCAGGCTCATGACGTCCAGCTCGTCCTCCGCCTCGGCGCTGCCGCCTTTCAGGGTGACGCGGATCTTGTAGGGGCGGGAGCCGAAGAGGCCGAAGAGGCCTTTGCTGCCCTCCTCCAGGGTCAGCACGTCCACGTCGGAGATCGAAGCGTTCAGCTCCTGCAGCGCCGCCTCCAGCGCTTCCTCATAGGTTTTTGCGGTCTTGATGACTTCTTTCATTGCACAATGCCCTCCCCGGCAATCGCCTGCTTCTTCTCCTTGTTGTCAAGATACTTGTTGATGCCCACGGTGGTGACCATGGCGATCAGGTTGCTGGCCACCCAGTACAGGGCGAAGGCCGCGGTGGAGCTTGCGCAGATCCACAGGGAGAAGATCGGGAAGAACCACTTCATGAACTTGCCGGTGGCCTGCTGGGTCTGGGCCTGCTGATCGTTGGCCGCGGGCTGGGGCTGGGTGCCGCCGGCAATCTTGGTCATCAGGAACTGGGACGCCGCAGACAGGATGGGCAGGATCCAGAAGCCGTTGTACAGCTGCTGGATGGTGCCGAACAGGAAGAGGTTTGCGCCCGGCACGCCAACGTCGTTCGCATAGAAGGACGTCCTCGTGCGCAGAATGCCATTGCACACCGTGGCGATATAGTTGGTATCGCCGTTATTCAGAAGCGCTTGTACCCAACTGCCATTGTTTGCTTGCGCATCCGTAAGAATTTTCATCAGGTTGGTCTTGAGTTCACCATCCCCGAGCGTCCCTGCCCATGTGATGACTTCCGTTATGCTGTGCTTCCCTTCCACATTCTGGATGACGCCTGAGAGAGCGTTCTTCCATGCGTCCAGGCTCGCGCCGCGCATGGCGTTGAGGTCCACCAGGCGGGAAACCACGGGGCTGTCGGCCATGTACAGGTTCTTGATCCAGAGGAAGCCTTCCAGGGTCGGCTCTTTCCCCTGGAGCATGTCCGCCACCTGCACGACCATCTGGGCGTTGGCGTAATTGCGCATGGCGTTGAACATGAGGATCAGGATGGGATAGGAGAGCAGCATCGGCCAGCAGCCGGACAGCGGGGAGACGCGCTCCGCCTTGTACAGCTCAGACATCTTTCGGTTGAGCTTGTCCTTGTCGTTGGCATACTTCTTCTGCAGCGCCGCCATTTTCGGCTGCAGCTTGGAGATCTTGCGCATGCTGACGCGGCTCTTGTAGTCGAAGGGCGACAGCACCAGGCGCACCAGGATGGTGAAACCGATGACCGCCAGGCCGTAGTTTCCCATCCAGCTGTGTAACCAGCCAAGGATCGATTCAAACATGGGTCGGTTATTCCCTCCTCAGGTTGGTGCGGGGATCCTCGGGCACCGGGTCGTACCCGCCTGGGTGCATCGGGTTGCAGCGCATGATGCGGCGCACGGCCATCTGTCCGCCCCGCACCGCGCCGTAACGCTCGATGGCGGTCTGGGCGTACTCGGAGCAGGTGGGGATGTAGCGGCAGGTTGGCGTGCGCTTGCGGCCCGAGAGATGCCGGCGGTAGAAGCGGATGCACCAGAGCAAAAAGCGTTTCACTGCGCGACTCCCTTTCCGGTTTTTGCGGCGGCAGGGTCGGCCTCCCGGAAGCAGCTCTGCTTCTTCAGAAGGCTGTCCACCTGCTGGCGCAGCGACGAAAAGGTGGCATTGGCGGCCGATGGTCTGGCTACGAAAACGTACAGGCCGTTTTTCACGTCCCCCAGATGGGGCCGAAAGCACTCCCGGAGGCGGCGCTTGACCAGGTTGCGGGTCACGGCGTTGCCTACCTTTTTGCTGACGGAAAAACCGACCTGCAGCCCGCGGCCCTTGGCCACGAGCAGGACCAGATCACGACAGGAGGCGCTCCGTCCACGGTGGTAGACATACTGGAACGCCTTGTTTTTTTGCAGCCGGTATTGCTTTTGCATGGTGTATCCTCCGGACGTCGGCCCGGTTGAGAGGATCCGGGGAAAGGACGGCAGGCCGCCGTCCCTTTATCAAGGAAAAGCCCGCCGGTATCGTGGCGGGCTTCATCCCACAGGTTCTGGACCGTCAGACGGTCAGCACCTTGCGGCCGCGGCGGCGGCGCGCTGCCAGCACACGACGGCCATTCTTGGTGGACATACGGGCACGGAAGCCGTGCACCTTGCTGCGCTGACGCTTCTTGGGCTGATAGGTGCGGAACATGGAAACACTCCTCTGCAATGGTTTCGACGGGGTTTCCCCCGAAATTGCCTTGAAACAGCCTTCTTAGTATACCGGAAGCCGGGCGGCTTGTCAAGCGCTGGCATCAACTTTTTGTTCAGCGTCAGTTGATGATCGGATAGAACTCGATGTGCGTGTTGGTCGTGATGGTCCGCTCCAGGCTCGTGCCCTCGCTCACCGGGACCCCGTTGACATACCAGTTGCCGTACTTGTCGCTCAGCGTGCCGGCGGCGTAGATGTTCGTCCCCACTTCCACCCAGGCGTCCACGGATCCGGAATAGCCGCCGCCGTTGAACGCGCAGTTGTAGCAGGTCACGTGCACCTTGGGCAGCTCGGGGTTGGGATCGGTGCCGAAGATGGGCTCATAGGTCATGGACGTGTTCAGGCTGCGGACCGTGAACTGCCGGATGATCGCGTTGGGATAGAACTCCGTCTCGTCGAACTTCCAGCCCTCCACATAGGAGCCCCACGGCACGACCGCCCGGACGCGGACGCTGATCTGGCCGCCGTTCTCCCTGTAGCGGGTCGCGTGGTTCTGGTAGTCCTTGTGGAAATTGAAGGAAGGATACCAGGAGCTGCTGGGGTTGTCATTCGCGTCCACATGGCTCAGCTCCGCGCGCACGCCCTTGACCGTCAGGGTCTCGCCGGTGCGGGCAGCCTGGATGGCCTCGGCGCTGAGCAGGGTCTGCGGCTGCGCGCCCGCAGCCACCGCCTCGATCGTCCAGTCGCGGTCAGCCTTCTCCACCCGGAGCTCGGTCACGCTCTCGCCGAAATTGTACCGGACGCCGTTGATGACCCAGTAATCCACCTCGGGAGCCTGCGCGGTGATGTACGCCGCGTCCGCGGAGCCCACCGTCACGGCGGCCTCGCCCGCGCCTTCCCCGGTCAGGGACACGGCCGCGCCGATCACGCTGATGCGGAAGCCGTCCTCCTCCGCCGGCTGCTCAGGCGGCGTCACGGGATCCGCCGGTGCGGGTTCTGGCTGAGGTTCGGGTGCCGGCTGAGGCGCCGCGTCCGGTGCCTTGCGGGAGAGATAGCGCCACAGCACGAAGCCGGAGGTGCCCTCGTAGGTCACATACGCCCACTGGTCGGTGGACTTCTCGATGTCCGGTGTCACCGCCGTGCCGCAGGGGATCTGCCCAATGGCCGCGTTGGTGACCTCGTCGCGGATCGTCAGGTCCGCCCCGTCGTCGGTCTGCACATACATGGTGTCCGCCAGGGCCGGGATCGCGCCGATACACAGCACCAGCGCCAGCATCACGGCGAGGATCTGTCTGCATTGCTTCATGGCCGAAAGCCTCCTCTCGTCAGATCGGATCATATCATTTTTCCTGATACTGACATTATACCACCGAACGTGGGTTTTGTCCATGCCCTTCCAGTCACTTCTCCCGGTTGAGGCGGAAGACGACCGAGCGCTTCAGGTACTCCAGGTATTCCTCGTCCCGGCACATGGCCTTCCCGGGGGCGTCGGAGAGCTTCGCCACCGGCCGGCCGTTGACCGTCTGCAGCTTGATGACGATGTTCAGGGCCTTCTCGCAGGTGTCGTTGGAGCAGAAGGTGCCGATGCCGAAGGAGACCTTGGCGCGGTCCTTGAAGTAGTCGTAGAGGGCCTGCGCGCGGTCAAAGTCCAGGCTGTCGGAGAACAGCAGCAGCTTCGTCCGGGGATCGACGCCGTAGGACTTGTAGTGCGCGATGATCTTGTCGCCCCATTCGTAGGGATCGCCGCTGTCGTGGCGCACGCCGGTGAAGTTGTTCACCATGGAGCGGTTGAAGTCCAGCAGGAACAGGTCCGTGGTGATGGTGTCGGTCAGGGCCGTGCCGTTGTCGCCCTTGTACTCGTCGTACCAGTCCGTCAGGGCGTAGTGATTGGTGTAGGCCAGCGGGATGCTGTCGATGCCCTGGTACATCTGCACGTACTCATGGGCATAGGTGCCGATGGGCGTGAGGTTGTACTTCATGGCGAGATACACATTGGAGGTGCCCACGCAGTTGTTCGTCTCCGTGGCCAGGCGGCGAACCACCACGTCCTGCCACTCCCGGCTCAGGCGCCGCCGGCAGCCGAACTCAGCAAAGTTGAAGGTATACTTGCCCTCCCGGAACGCCCGGATCTTGGCGTCCAGCCGCTCCTCGGCGGAGGCGAGCAGCTTCGCGTAGTCAAACTTCATGCGGAAGTAGACCTCGTTGACGATCTCCAGCAGGAAGATTTCAAACTGCATGGCGGAGAACAGCGGGCCCCGCACCACGATGAACAGCTCGCCCTCCGGCGAAAGCCCGGTTTCCACATAGTCGCGGATCGGCCGCCACAGCCGCAGGAATTCCACGTAGTCCGATTTGATAAAGCGGATGGAGCGCAGGTAATCCAGCTCCTCGTGCGTGAAGCGCAGCGTGCACAGGTGATCGATCTGCGCGTTGATCTCCGCCAGCATCTCCGGCGTGAAGACAATGCCCTCGCTGCGGCAGCGGAAGTAGTATTCGCCGGTCAGGTCGGTGTGCTTGTGGAAGATCACCTGATCCATGTTGAACTTGTACAGGTCGGTGTCCAGCAGCGACTGGATGATGGGCTCAAGTTTCATCTTTTTTCCTCCTCAAATCACGTCAAACTGGCAGGAACGCAGGGTCTCCAGGGCGGCCTCATGCCTGGCGGGGGTCACGCCGGCGCAGCATTTCGCGTCCACGCTCATCGGGACCTCCGGGAAGAAGGCCTTGAGCAGCAGCGCGTTGGACACCACGCAGATGTCGGTGCACAGGCCGATGAAGGTGACGGTGAAGGGCTCCTCCCCCGCGATCTCCGCCACGAGCTCCGGCAGCTGATCGCTGCCGAAGGTGCCCTTGAGCAGGGCGTAGAAATCCCGGCCCTCCAGGGCGTCCTGCACCTGCGCGTCCAGCTGCCAGCCGGGTGTTCCGTGGATGCAGTGCTCCACCGGCAGGTGGTGTCCCTCCTGGGTCTGCAGGTAGCTGTCCGGATGGGTGTCGTAGGTGACGATGATGTCCCCGTCCCAGCCGCGGATCTTCTCGGCCACCGCGGGCACGATGGCCGCGGCCTCCGGGGTGCCCAGCGCGCCGTCGACAAAGTCCTTCTGCATGTCCACCACGATCAGGATGTTTTTCATCTTGCTTCCTCCCGTTGGTTTATCTGGAGCCGGCAATACTGACGTATTGTTATAGAGATGTCACGGTGTCCGTGTCCTTTGTCTCTCAGCGGTTTCAAGAAGCATGCGCCGGCTGTTGCGTGCCTCGAGCCACAGGCGGATTCCTGCCACCATCACAGCACCGAGGAGAATCAGCCCGCCGAGCACCAGGTACTGCGCCCGCCCGAACTGATCAAACTTCAGCTCGAAGAAGTTCCGGAGCAGCGCAGAGGCGGCGGCAAAGGCACAGGCGTCTGCGATGATCAGGCCTTTCCGGAGCCGGTTGAGCGGGATGCAGACCGAGATCAGCATGAAGACGCACACCGCGCCGTCCGACAGCACGGCAATCGTGCGGCAGACATCCATGGGCCAGGCGTCCGGGGCAAAATAATGCAGCAGCGAAGCCGTCAGCCCGCAGACCGTGACCGCCGCCGCGCCGGGGATCGCCCGCCGCAGCACGCCCCAGATGAAGTTCCCCTGCAGTCTCCGCTCGTCGGGCTCCAGCGTCAGCAGGAAGGATGGGATGCCCACCATCAGCGTGGAAATCAAGGAGAGCTGATGGGTCTCGAAGGGGTTCTCGATCGGCAGCAGCAGGGCCAGCAGGGCCAGCGCGGCCGAATACATGGTCTTGACCAGGAACAGCGACGCGGAGCGCGTGATGTTGTTGATCACCCGGCGGCCCTCCGCCACCACCCGCGGCAGGCAGGCAAAGTTGCTGTCGAGCAGGATGACCTGCGACGCGTGCCGCGCGGCGTCGGAGCCCGACGCCATGGCGATGGAGCAGTCCGAAGCCTTCATGGCGGGGATGTCGTTGACGCCGTCGCCGGTCATGGCCACGCTGTGCCCGGCGGCCTGCAGCGCCTCCACCAGCATTTTCTTCCGGTCCGGGGTCACCCGGCCGAATACCGTGGCGCGGGTCGCTTCCTGCCGGAGCTCCTCCTCCGTCAGCAGGGACACGTCCACCGCGTTCTGCCGTGCGTCGGGGATGCCAGCCTGCTCGGCGATGGCAGCCACCGTGGCCGGGTCGTCGCCGGAGATCACCTTGACGGTCACGCCCTCATGGCGGAAGTAGCGCAGGGTTTCCGGCGCTTCGGGCCGGACCTCATCGCTGATCATGAACAGGCCCAGGATCTGCTCCACCGGGGGCAGCTCGCCGTCCCGGATGGTCCCGTGCCCCTCCGCCAGCACCAGCACGCGCAGGGCGTCCTTCGCCGCGCGGTTCACGGTGTCCCGCACCCGGTCCAGCTGCCGGCCGTCCAGCACGAAGGAGGGCGCGCCCACCGTCAGCACCGTTCCGTCGGCAAAGCCGGCCGCGGACTTCTTGCGCTCGGAGGAGAAGCTCAGCAGGGTCTCGGCCTGCTCCGCCCCGGGCGGGAAGGCCGCGCACAGGGCCTGCATCGTGGGCGATTCCCGGTCCACCGCGCCCAGAAAGCGCGATATGGCCGCGGTCAGCTCCTCCCGGTCGGCGTCCACCGGCAGGGTGTCCATCAGCGCCATGCGGCCGCTGGTGATGGTGCCGGTCTTGTCCAGGCAGAGCACGTCCACCCGGGCCAGGTTTTCGATACCGTAGATCTGCTGCACCAGCGTTTTGCGCTGGCCCAGCCGGACCACGCCCACGGTCAGGGCCAGGCTGGTCAGCAGCATCAGGCCTTCGGGGATCATGCCCACCATTGAGGTCACGGTCTGCCGGATCGATTCGTCAATTGGCTGGCCCGCGAAGAAGAACCGCTTGCAGAAGAGCAGAATGCCCATGGGCAGCAGCATCACGCTGACCGCCCGGACGATCTTGTGCATGTCCCCCATCAGCGCGGACTGAGGCGGTGTGATCTTCTTGGCCGCGTGGCTCAGGCGGCTGACATAGCTCCTGTCGCCCACATACACCAGCTGCACCGCGCAGGTGCCGGCGGTGAGAAAGCTCCCGGAGTACAGCCAGTCCCCGGCGTTCTTGGGCACCGCGTCCGCCTCGCCGGTGAGCAGGGATTCGCTGACCGTGCAGCTGCCCTCCCGCAGGATGGCGTCCGCCGGCACCTGGTCCCCGGCCCGCAGCAGCACCAGGTCGCCCCGGACGCACTCGCCCAGCGGCACCTGCCGCTCCGCGCCCTCGCGCCGCACCTTCACCGGGCTCTCGCTCATGAGCTTCAGCTTGCGGACCATGTGCTTGGCCTTCAGCTCCTGGTGCGTGGCGCAGGCCGTGTTGCCGAACACCACGCCCATGAAGGCGATGTCCTTCCAGGCGCTCGGGTTGTGGAAGATGGCCACATAGGCCAGCGCCGCCGCCAGCAGCACATTCAGCAGATTGAAGAGGGTGAACAGGTTGTCCGCCACGATCTTCCCCAGGGACTTGCCCGGATCCGCCGTGGCGCGGTTGCTCTCCCCGGCGGCAATGCGCGCCGCGGCCTCCGCTTCCGTCAGGCCCGCGTGGGGCGTTTCGGCGTAGTCTTCCGGGATGCCCGAGGGCAGCGTGAGCTCCTCCGAGATCCCGCTCTGTTTCTTCTTGCTCATCAATCATGTCACTCCTGGGCGGAATCCAGCACTACCTTGGAGAACTGGGTCTCGTACAGCTCCTGATAGGTGCCGCCCGCGTGGACCAGATCCTTGTGCTGGCCCCGCTCCACAATCTCGCCGTCCCGCACCACCAGGATCTCGTCCGCCGCCAGAATGGTGGACAGCCGGTGCGCGATGAGGATGGACGTCCGCTCGTCGATCAGCGGATCGATCGCCGCCTG
>CAMKAE010000003.1 GCA_946410395.1 uncultured Clostridia bacterium | reverse complement strand
GGGCCGGAAACGCCCACGTTCACCGCGCACTCAGGCTCACCGACGCCGCAGAAGGCGCCCGCCATGAAGGGATTGTCCTCCACCGCGTTGCAGAACACCACAAGCTTCGCGCAGCCGAGCCCGTCCCGGTCCGCTGTCAGCTTTGCCGTGCGCAGGATGATTTCGCCCATCTCCCGGACCGCGTTCATGTTGATGCCGGTCCGGGTCGAGCCCACGTTGACAGATGCGCAGAGGCGTTCCGTCTCCGCGAGCACCTCCGGGATGGTGGCCAGGATCCGCTCGTCCGCGTTGGTCGCGCCCTTGTGCATCAGCGCGCTGTAGCCGCCCAGAAAGTTAACGCCGATCTCCTTTGCCGCCCTGTCCAGCCAGCGGGCGATGGGCACAGGGTCTCCCTGGCAGATGAAGCTCACCGGCGTGACGGAGACCCGCTTGTTCACGATCGGGATACCCAGCTCGCGGGAAATCTCCTCTCCCGTCTGCACCAGGCTGCCGGCGATCCGGCAGATCTTGTCGTATGCGCGGCGGCCGCAGGCCTCCGGATCGGCATCGCTGCAGTCGAGCAGGTTGATGCCCAGCGTGATGGTGCGGATGTCGAAGTTCTCCTGCTGGATCATGTGCAGTGTTTGCAGGATTTCGCCGGTTTCAATCATCGAACAGATCCTCCTCAGGGTCATCGTTGTATGCATCCCGCCGCGCAGCGCGGACGGCCTCTCTGGCCACGGGATAGGGGAAACCGCGCCGTGCCAGCATGGCCAGCACGCGCTGATCCGTCTTTCGTCTGTCTTCACCCGGCTTTGCGCTCCGGATGCCTTTTCGCGCCATCGTTGCCGCCGCGGCGGCCTGGCTGTTCTCGTTGATGGTTTCCATGGCTTCGGCGGCTGTGTCGGGATCCACGCCCTTCTGCCGCAGCTCGCGCAGGATCCGCCCGGAACCCAGGTTCCGGTTTGCCCTGGCCTGCACGAACTGCTTTGCAAATTCCGCGTCGTCCATGAGGCCGTTGATCCGCAGCTTGTACAGCACCATCTCGCAGGTCGCCGGCCGATAACCGATGCGCCGCATGCGGGCTTCCAGTTCCTTCTCAGCAAAGGGCCGCTGCGCCAGCAGGGAAACCGCATACTCGAGCGCGGGCCGGTATTGCCGCAGGAGCAGCCACTGGTCGAACTCGTCCGGATCGACCTCCTCGCCGGGGGAGAGCGGCCGCTCCCGATAAACCGCGTCCGGAAGGCGGTAGCGTTCGCTGCCGACGGTGATGTACCATGTCTTGCGCACCTTGCGGACTTCGGTCACTTCCATGACGGCAATTCCTCCCGCAAGGCCCAGCGCAGCACGTCCCGGTTGCACACACCCAGTCTGCCGACGCGCGCTTCGCTGCAGCCGCCGTTGAGAAATACGACCTGCCTGCCCGTGTCCTGTTCCAGGAACGCGCCGTCTGCGCAGCCGTAGGCAAAGCCCTGGTGGCCGATGAGCGGTTCGCCGGACAGACGGGGATCCCGGATGATGACCAGGCCCAGGCCATAGGACAGGGTCGGACTCAGTCTGCCATAGGTCGCCTGGACGGATGTCATGGCCCGGACCGTGCTCTCCCGGAGAACAGGGCGCCCGTTCCATATGCCCCCCTGGGCAATCATGGTCAGCAGATGCGAGAGGGAAGCAGCGTCGGTGTAGAGTGCCCCAGCCGTGTGGCCGAAATGTCGCTCGGGATCCGGCGCGGTCAGCGGAATGCTTCCCAGCGGCGTGACCGTCACATCCAGTGCCGGATGCCGGGACAGCACCCGCGTGATGGGCATGATGCGCTGCTTGTCCAATCCCGACGCGTCGAGCGTGCCGGCCATCTCCAGCGGTGTCAGCACCAGGTCGCGGATCGCCTCGCTGACCGGCTTGCCGGTGGCCCTTTCGATAATGCACCCAAGCAGCCCGAAGCCAAAGTTGCAGTACGCGAAGGTCTCGCCGGGCCTGGCCGCGATGACGCCGGGAGAAGTGAGCACCGTGCCGAAGGGATCGCCCTTCGCCAAGGCGGCGTCCATGGCGGGCATGTCCCGCAGGCCCGAGGTGTGGCTCAGCAGATGGCGCACCGTGACGCCCTGGATTGCTTCCGGCTCACCCGGCAGCAGAAACCTTGCCTCGTCGTCGAGCGCAAACGCGCCTTGATCGCATAGAATCAGCACGGCGCAGGCGGTCACCATCTTGGTGAGCGAGGCCACCCGGAACAGGGTGCGCTCGTCGCAGGGCTTGCGGTCCGCAAGGGATGTGAAGACGAGGCCCTCGCTCTCGCCGTCGCGCAGCAGCAGGGATGCGCCCTGCACCCTGTTGCGGTTCAGGATGCGCGTGTAGCGCTGCGCATGCGTCAGGCTGCGCCCGGCGCTCCTGTGACGAAGCTGCGCGGCGGGGGAGGGCGTCAGCAGCAGCGCGGCCCGGTAGATCATGTTGTTCAGCTTTCCTGACGGCATGGCGTTCCTCCTGTCCGGGAAAGAATCAGCACACAGGCGATGCACGCAGCGCCGTACAGGACAAGGCTCAAGGTCCTCGCGCCGAGCCCCCTGCCGGTCAGATGAACGATCAGCACCGCATCCAGCGCCGCGCTCGGGAGCAGCAGCCAGAAGCGCCGCTTGTACGGATTCCGGGCAGTCCAGACAATGCAGACCGCAAAGCAGAGCAGGATGCTCAGCAGCTGGCTAACCCGCAGCCCCGGCAGCAGATAGAGGCTGTCCTCGCGGAAGCCCTCAATGACCGCCCGAGCCGCGCCGTAGAGCAGAAAATACGCCAGCACGGTGTCGCCCGGATGCGTGCGGTGCTTTCGCCAGCGCCAGAGCCAGCAGAAAACGCACAAGTCCAGCGTGGATTCATAAAAGAAGGTCGCCATATGCCAGTGTCCGTCGATCAGCACACCGGCAGGGAAGAACTGCCAGGCCGGAGACGTGATCTCAACCCCATAGGCTTCCATGTTGAAAAAGTTTCCCCAGCGGCCGATGGCCTGCGCCAATACCAGCCCAGGCGCAGCCATGTCGAGCAGGGTCGGGAGCGGGATCCGCTTTTTCCGGGCAAAGATGACAATCGTCAGGAAGCCCGCGATGACGCCGCCGTAGATGGCCAGACCGCCCTCCCAGATGCGGAATACGCCCAGCGGATCGGCGGCATATTCGTCCAGCGAGAAGAGGACATAATACAGACGCGCGCCGAGCACGCCAAAAGGAATGATCCGAAGCGCCAGATCCAGACAGGTATCCTTCGGTAACCCCATGCGCCGCTCTTCAAGATAAGAAAGGAAGACCGCCACGGCCATGCCGCTGACGACCAGCAGGCTGTACCAGGGGATCAGACCAAACAGTAGACGGCTGGACGGCACTGCGGTATCCCTCCTCTCCGGGAAGCTGTCCGGATGCATTATAAAGGAAAGAACGGAACCGGTCAAGGGAAACCTTCGGCCGCCTCACCGGACAGAAAAACAGACCCCGAAGGGTCTGCGATGGCTCATTCCATGCCGAAGCGCTTCTTGAAGCGATCGACGCGTCCGCCGGTGTCCACAAGCTTCTGCTTGCCGGTGTAGAAAGGATGGCACTTGGAGCAAATATCAACCTTCATCTCTTTCTTGGTGGAACCGGTCTCAAACGTCTCACCGCACACGCAGCGAACGATGCATTTGCCATACTTGGGATGGATCTTTTCCTTCATTGCTGTTTCACCTCTTTCGCGTATGCAATGATCGGCAATGCCGCAGGCATTATAATACCACAGATGCCGTCACAATGCAAGGGGAAATTTTGCGTTTTTATGGCGGAATGGGCTGCTTTTGCAAAAATTACCGCTTGCCCTGCATCAGGCTGATGAGATCCGGGAGCTTGGCGCAGAGGCTCTCATTATCGGGCGTGCGGTCCGTCAGGTCGGCGAGCTGACGAACGGCGGCGGAATCCGACATGCTCTCCAACTCCTGCTTCAGCAGGCGGAGGCTTTCCTGCCTGTTCTGGTCCAGGAACTGCTCGCTGCGGCGCGTCCCGGACTGGTGCCAGGCCACGGGCGGCTCGATACCCACGCGAGCCAGGGTGCCGTCCAGCGTCACCACGCAGTTGGCTGCCTCCCGGAATTCCTCGACGATGGAGTCGTCCACCTTGTTACCGGTCTGAACATTCAGGCACCCAATGACGGTAAGGCTGCCGCCCTCCCTCAGCGCGCGGGCCGCGCCAAAGAGCTTGCGCGCCCGGTACAGGCTGGAGGGGTTCACCATGCCCGGCGTTGCCCGCCCCTGCTGCGCAGCAGCGATCGTGCAGGTCTTGGAGAGCTTGGTGAGGCTGTCCACGAACAGCACCACGTCCTGACCCATTTCACACTGGCGCTCCGCGCGCTCCAGTGCCAGATCCGTCATGCGCAGATGGTTTTCCGGATTCTGGTCGAACGTCGTGGCCAGCACCTCACACTTCACCTGATCGCGGAATTCGGTGGCGTCCTCCGGGGTCACATCCAGCAGCAGCACGCTGACCTTGGCCTCAGGATGATGCTCGCGGATCGCGTTGGCCAGATCCCGCAGAAGCGCTGCCTTTCCGGTCTCAGGCTGGCACAGCAGCAGCGTGCGCTGCCCAAAGCCCATCGGCGCGATCAGATCCAGGACCCGGGTGGTTCTCGTCAGATCGATCCCCAGTCGCCGCGTCGGATAGACGGCGGTCATGGCGTCGAATGCAGGCCGGGAAGCCAGAGAGGCCGGAGCCTGCCCGTTCAGCGAGGTCACTGTCAGCAGGGCGCTGTATTTGTCTCCCTCGCGCTGTGGGCGAACGCGGCCGACAACATAATCCCCTTCCCGGAGGCCGTACCGCTTGATCTGGGATGGCGCCACATAGATGTCGCTCCCGGAGGAGAGCAGGTTGCTGCCGCGCAGGAAGGCATAGCCGTCCGGGTGCATCTCCAGGAAGCCGCTGGCGTCCTTCAGGTCCTCGGCGGTAAGGTAGGCCTGGGGAGAGGGCGCATCGGTCTGCTGCGTTTCCTTTCTCGGCGCTGGCTCCGGAGCAAGTACGGGCTGTTCGCGGCGCTGCTGCGGCGGCTGAGATTGAACGGGCGGCTGAACCTCCGTTTCGTGCCACGGCGTGACGCTGGGCTCGGGCTTGGCTGCAGGCTGAACAGCGGCACCCGGGCCAAAGCGGGGCGTGAAGCTGCTCTGTGGCCGCGCCGGGCCTTCGGCAGGCGCCTGAGGTGCCACAGGGCGGAAAGTGCTGCCCTCGGGCGGCGGATTTCCGAAAGACTGGCGTGAGACGCCGCCCCCATAGCCCGGACGGGTGTTCCCGTAGCGGTTGGACGGATTGTGCCACGCGGCCCGGAAAGTGGGCTGCGCGGAAGGGCGCTGATCGGGCTCAGGACGGGCCGGTGCGGCGGCCGGTGCAGGAACAGGCTCGGGGGTTGGCGCAGGAGCCGGTGCAGGAGACGGCGTTTCCTCGTCCTGATCGGCAGCCTCCAACTTGGCGATGATGCCAGCCTTGTTCAGACCGGCGCCAAGGACGATCCCGTGTTCCTTGGCATATTTGCGCAAATCAACAACGCTCATCTCGGAAAAATCAGCGGACGACATGGCGTTTAACCTCCTCGTGAGCGGTTCGGCATCCCGGAGCATTCGTTTTCAGAAAGAAAGACGGAAAGACGGAGAGAATGCCCTGCAGGGCGGAACCGGCAAAGTTTCTTTCGTGAGACTGAATTTATTATAACAAAACAATCCGGTTTGCGCAAGGCATATTTCGTCGGAATCCACCGATTCGCATGAGATGCAAAGAGAAAAAGCCAGGCATGAACGGCGCCTGGCTCTGTTTGGAATGCATTCTTTACTCGGGCAGCTGAATGCCGCACTCCCTGCAGCAGGCCTCCAGCGCGTCCAGCGCTTCTTCGATCTGCTCGGGCTTGTGCGCCGAGGTGACGCAGAAGCGCAGCCTGGCCTGTCCGCGGGGGACGGCGGGATAGATGGCTGGGGGTACGAAGACGCCCTTTTCCCGCATGGCGTTGGAGAGCGTTGTGGCCGCATCGTCCTCGCCGACAAGGATCGGAATGATGGCGGTCTCGCCGGCCAGGCAGGTGTTCATGTGACGCGCCTTGGCGCTGCGGACGAAGCATTCGATGTTGCGCCGCATGTCGGCCATGATGGACGGATCGCTGCGGACCAGGCGGATCGCGGTGAGGGCCGCAGCCGCGAGCGGCGGCGCGATGCCCACCGAAAACACGAAGCCGGGGAGCATATAGCGCATGTACTCAATCAGCGGCTTGGCGCCGGCGAGATAACCGCCGCAGGCGCCGGGCCCCTTGGAGAGCGTGCCCATCTTGATGTCGATGTCGTCCGGGGCGAGGGAGAAGTACTCGTCCACGCCGCCGCCGTGCTCGCCGATGACCATAGAGGAGTGCGCCTCATCCACCATCAGGAAGCAGCCGTATTTCTTTTTGATCCGGACAAACTCCGGCACAGGCGCGATGTCGCCGTCCATGGAGTAAGCGCCCTCGATGCAGATCAGCACCTTGCTGAACTTGCCGCGGCGGCTGGAGAGGATGCGGTCCAGAGCCTCATAATCGTTGTGGGGGAAGGGACGGCAGGTGGCATGGGAGAGCTTGCAGCCCTCCGCCACGGAATTGTGGATCAGGGCGTCGTAGACAATCAGATCGTCCGGACCGCAGAAGTTGCCGACAAAGGTCACGTTGGTGGAGTGTCCGCCGACCAGGACCAGCGCGTCCTCGGTGTGCTTCCAGTCGGCGATCTCCCGCTCCAGTTCCTGGGAGAGCGTTTTTTCGCCGGCCAGCAAACGGCTGCCTGAAGCGGAGGTGCCGTATTTACGGATCGCGTCGATCGCGGCCTCGTTGACCTCCGGCCGCCCGGACATGGCCGCATAATTGTAACTGCCGAAATTCAGGACCCGGTGGCCCTCCATGATGCTGGTGTCCGTGAGGGGGGAATCGTGGATGATGAAGTAGGGGTTGTCTTTGCTGAGCAGCTGCTCCCGGCGCGCCAGAAAGCCTTGATATTCCGGCGTGTCCTCGAAGCGCGTGATCGGCACAACGGTGCCCTGGTTGTCCAAAGTGCTCGCCTCCTGTCAGATGATTTGACCCGGGAAATGAAATGAATGAACATTGAGCCTTTCGCCAATCGCCATGAAATTCCTGCACGGACAATGCAACCGATCTTTGTTTTTTGTTCGTCTTTCGGTATTCAAAACTGATTGTTGTGAAAGTCTGTTTGTGCAGTTACATATTTGTTACAACTTAGTGTAGACATTTTGACGTTAATCATGTAGAATAAGATGAATGTTATCCGAGGGGAGGCTGACCCATGACGGAGACCGTTACGAGCAGGTTACTCGCCCTGCTTCCCTCCATTGCGAATTACGCAGTTTACGCCGCCATCGCAGCGGTGACGCTGATCGGTTTTTTCAAATGCCTGCTTCCGCTGTGGAGTACGACCGGGGCCATGCGCAGGGCCATCCGCAGGCTTGAAGCCCACGCGGGGGAGACGGCACCGCACCCGGTCTGGCAGGAGACCCTGTTCATGGGCAAGCGGCTGAAGGGATGCTGGCTTCGCTTCCTGCAGAACGCCGAGCAGCTGGATCACCGCGGCCTGCCCTGCAACGTGGAGGACTACATCAACGACGATACCGTGACGCACGGCCCAGGCAATGCGCAGCTGGCGGAGCTGATTCCGACCCTGCTGACCTCCCTGGGCATTCTGGGCACCTTCCTGGGCATGACACAGGGCCTTTCCGGCCTGAACACCACCACCACCGAGGCCATGATGTCCGGCATTCAGCAGCTCCTTGAGGGCATGGGCGTGGCCTTCGGCACCTCCGTGGCCGGTGTCAGCTGCTCGCTGGTGTTCAACATGATCAACCGCATTTCCCAGGGTTCCAGCTACCGCGCCATCGACGATTTCACAGAGTCGTTCACGCAGCTGGCCATGCAGCGCCCGCTGGACAACGATGTCCAGCTCATCTGCCAGAACCAGGACCGCAACAGCCTGCTGAACCAGGTGACGGAAAACGTCTCCGGCCGCATGGCTTCCTCCATCGAGCTGGCGGTGGGCCGCGCCCTGCACCCCGTGGCGGCGTCCATGGACCGCTTCCTGCTCAACGCCACCCAGGCGCAGCTGGACGGGGTCCAGCGGATCTCGGACGCCTTCATCGACCGGATGAACGTGTCGCTGAACAACGAGTTTCTGGAACTGGGCAGGACGCTCTCGGATGTCAATCAGCAGGAACGCCTCTCTCTGGAGCGCGTGAACGCCACGCTGAACGCCGTGACGGTGATCACGGAGGACGTTGGCCGGATCCACGCTGCTTCCAACGACATCATTCGCAGCTTTGAGTCCTATATCTCCGAACTGACCGAAACCCGGAACCGGGACGTCGGCTTTGAGCAAAACGCGGTTTCCCTGCTTACCAGCATGCAGGCGGCGGCGCAGGATCAGGGCAAGCTGATCCTGGCGCTGCGCCGGGAGCAGGAGCAGCTCAGCGCCGCGGTGACGCAGTTCGGTCGGGACTCCGCGGCAAGCATCACCTCCATGCGCTCTGCGGCCACAGCGGATACAGACGCCCTCCGGAGCGTTTCGGAAGACATGTCCGATGCCGGGGAAGCCATCGCCCGGAGCTGCACCGCCTTCACAAAGCAGGTGGAAAACATTTCCGCATCCATGACCCGGTATGATCAGAACATGGAAGCCCTGACCAAAGCGCTGCTCAGCCGCATGAACAGCCTGGAAGGCGACGGCGCCGACGGGGATAAGGCGCAGCAGCTCTCCGGCATCCAGCAGACCCTTCGCGCGATTCAGGCGGCCATTGAGAAGGGCACTCCGGCTGAGGAGGGCTGAGCATGGCAAGACAGCACGTGCACAACCGGCGTGCCGGAAAGGGGAACGGCGGCTCTGCCTGGATCAGCTACTCGGACATCATGGCGGCGCTGATCATGGTGTTTGCCCTGTTCCTGATTTTCAATCTCTATCACTACAACACACAGATCCAGATCCAGGCCGCCCGACTGGAGGAGCAGGAAGGCATCCTAATCATTCAGCAGGGGAAGCTGGATCAGCAGAGCGCGGAGCTGGACAACCTGCGGATCGATCTTGGCGCCAAGGAGGATGAGCTCAGCGCCCAGACCATCATCCTCATCGGCAAGCAGGAGGAGCTGGACGACGCGAAAGCCCAGCTGGCCGCCAAAGAGACCGAGCTGGCCAGCCTGCAGCTGGTGCTGAACGCGCAGGCGGAAACCCTGGCGCAGCAGGAGGCCCAGCTTGCCGCGCAGCAGCAGGCCCTCCGCACGCAGAGCAGCCGCCTGAACACCATGGTGGGCGTGCGCTCTGAGATTGTCGAAGAGCTGACGACCGCGCTGATTGCGAACAACCTGAAGGCGGAAATCGACGAGAGCGGCAACATCACGCTTGAGAGCACCGTCTTCTTCCAGACAGGCTCCTCCGAGATCCGCGCCGACGGACAGGAAATGCTCCGGCGCTTCCTGCCGGTTTACCTGGACGTGCTGCTGCGGCCCGAATACAGCGATTATCTGGGCGAAATCATCATCGAAGGGCATACCGATACCGCCGGCACCTACATCAACAATCTGCGCCTGAGCCAGAACCGTGCACTCTCCGTGGCCATCTACTGCCTGAACATCGTGGACGGCGGCAAGCGTGAACAGTTGCAGAAGCTGCTGACCGCGAAGGGCCGCTCCTATTCCGATCCTGTCTATAACGCAGACGGCGTGACCGTGAACATGGACGCTTCCCGCCGGGTGGTCTTCAAGTTCAGCCTCCGGGACGCCGAGATGGTGGACAAGCTCAACGACATTCTGAACGGGGAGGGCACCAGCCTGACCGACCTCGGTTTCTGACACAGCCGCGTCTGACGCGGGGAAAGGACAGCGGGATGAAGATCACAGCCATCATACTGGCCATTCTCTGCGTCGCGAGCCTGATGGTGCTGGGCTATCTCTATTTCACAAGCGATATTGCCGTCACGTGGGAACTGGTGCAGGATGAGAAAGGCAACAACGGCATTCAGGTCATACAAAGACCGGAGCAGTTTGAGGCCGTGCGGGAAGCGATGGCTGCCGGAGGGGCGGAACTGGGCGATCCCTCCGGATACGAGTTCTACGAATGGTCCGTCACGATCGCCAACAATACCCGGATCCCCATGGACACGCTGGAGATCTCCGTCCCGCCCGAAAGCGTGGCCTCCACCTGGCGCAGCGCGGAGGGCGCATTCGAAGTCACGGTCTTCAGTCCGGCTCACATCGGCATGGTTGCCATGCTTCAAACGGAACCCGGGCAGAACCTGGATCCCGGACAAAAGCGAGAAGTTACCTTTACCGTCCTGGCCGAGAAGAGTGCGCTGCCCGAGCTTCCCATCCGGATCACCTGGTATCTCTGGGGGAGGATGAGTGAGAAAAGCCTGACCCTGAAGCTCCGGAAATGACCGGCTGTCCGATTGCCAAAACCGCCTCCCTGTGCTATGATATGCAGGCATCTTCATATCATTCCGGGAGGCGTTTTCTCATGCTGGAAAAACTCGGACGCAACCTGCCCTGCTGGTGCGGCAGCGGCAAGAAATACAAGAACTGTCACATGGAATTCGATGAGCGCATCGCCGAATTCAAGAACGCCGGGCACATCGTGCCCAAGCACAAGATGATCAAGAATCCGGACCAGATCGCGCGGATCCGCGAGAGCTGCAAGGTGAACGTCGCGGTGCTGGACGCGGTGGCGGCTGCCATTCACGAGGGCATGCCCACCTCAGAGATCGACCGGATCGTCTATGACACCACCACGGCCATGGGCGCGATCCCCGCGCCGCTGCATTATCAGGGCTTTCCCTACAGCGTCTGCACCTCCGTCAACGAGCAGGTTTGCCACGGTTTCCCCTCGGACAAGGTGATCCTCCGGAGCGGGGACATCGTCAACGTGGACTGCTCCTCCATCCTCAACGGATACTTCTCCGACTCCTCCCGCATGTTCATGATCGGGGACGTGAGCCCCGAAAAGCGGAAGCTGGTTCAGGTGACCAAGGAATGCGTCGAGCTGGGGCTTGAGCAGGTAAAGCCCTGGGGATTCCTCGGAGACATGGGGCAGGCTGTCAACGACCACGCCCGGGCAAACGGCTACAGCGTTGTCCGCGACATCGGCGGCCACGGCGTGGGCATCGAATTCCATGAGGATCCCTTCGTCAGCTATGTCACGCGCCGCGGCGAGGACATGCTGCTCGTGCCCGGCATGATCTTTACCATCGAGCCCATGGTGAACATGGGCAGCTGCCTCTACGACGTGAACCCGGACAACGGCTGGGAGATCACGACCCGGGACGGCAAGCCTTCCGCCCAGTGGGAGATCATGGTGCTGGTGACGGAGGACGGCCACGAGGTGCTGAGCTGGTGACGGAGGGGATGAGACGATATGCGTTTTCAGTGCGTGAGAAGCGTGGATGATCTGGCCGCCCTGGTGGCCGGCATCGGGTTTCTGCCCTTTTTCCGGAGCCGCATCGGCGGCTGGTCGCTGGAGGAAAATGTTGACCCGTCCGTCTGGTTCACGGATCAGGACGGGCCGTGGGAATGGAAGGGACGCCTCGCCCGGGAGAAACGCATTGTATATGGAAAGTTCTATCACGGCAAAGCGGCGTTCGTCAGCCTGACCTGCTTCCCGGACCTGTGCAACTTCCGGCGGGATGGCTATGACTTTGAGGGCTTTTGCGAGGACGCGCTGGCGCCGCACAACGACCGGCTGCTGATGGCCTGGCTCACGGAGCATGGGCCTGCGCCCAGCAAGACCGTGAGGCGCTCCTGCGGCTTCACCAAGGGCTACGACACGGTGCTGACCCGCCTGCAGATGCAGACCTTTGTCATTGACCGCGACTTTGTCTACGACACGGATCGGAACGGCCGCCCGTACGGCTGGGGGAATGCGCTGCTGGACACGCCGGAACGCTTTCTCGGAGCGGAAACCGTCAATTCCGGCGACATCTACAGCCCCGCTGAAAGCAGGGAGCGGATCGTGCGCTGGCTGCACGGCTGGATGCCGGACGCGCCGGAGGATCTGATCCGCGCAGAGCTGAAGGGGAGATAAACGGAAGAGCGCCATGGGCGCTTTTCTGTTGTACAGAAAAAGCTGCCCGGAAAGGGCAGCCGGATTATCAAAGTCCGTTGTTTACTCGGCAGCGGGAGCCTTGAAGGTGATCATGGTCGCGCCTGTCATGGCCTCAGCGGACAGCAGGGTAATCGGGGCTTCCTCGATGGACAGGGTGGTGAAGGTGCCGACATAGCCGCTCTCGGTGATGAAGATCAGGACCAGCAGGCCATGGCCTTCTTCCTCGGCGGGCGCGCTGAAGACAACTTCCACATTGGCGCCGTTCTCCAGGCCTTCGCCGGCATAGTTCTCAGAGACCGTGCCGCTGATCTTGTCAATCAGATACAGAGAGGTGACCTTCTCACCGGTGGCGTTGTAGACCTGATAGGTACCGGTCTGAACGGCGGCCTCGCCTTCGGCGAAAGCGGCGGCGCAGCAGAGCACCATCATGGCAGCAAGGATAACGGCAAGAATCTTTTTCATGGGAAAACCTCCTTCAAATTATTTGGGTCTGGACCTATCCTTATTCTACATATGTGCGGTAAAAAAGTCAATAGGAAAAATCAGGCAGAGACACAATTCGGGACACAATTCCACGGCACGCTAAAAAACAATCCTCAAAACACAATAAAAACTTGCAATCCGCTCCGGTTCCATATTATAATAGCACGAATCTGATGACAGGAGGACTCCCGATGGAACTCGACATCATCCGGAACACAGACCCTGAGGTGGCCGGCGCAATTGAAGCCGAGCTGAACCGCCAGCGCACCCACATCGAACTCATCGCGTCCGAAAATTTTGTCTCTCCCGCTGTCATGGCGGCGATGGGCACCTGCCTGACCAACAAATATGCGGAGGGATATCCTGGCCACCGCTATTACGGCGGCTGCGAGTGCGTGGATGTGGTGGAGAACCTAGCCCGGGACCGGGTCAAAGCGATCTTCGGCGCGGATCACGCCAATGTGCAACCCCATTCCGGCGCGCAGGCCAACATGGCGGTCTATTTCGCCATGCTCCAGCCCGGCGACACCGTCATGGGCATGGCGCTGGACAACGGCGGTCATCTGACCCACGGCAGTCCGGTCAACATGAGCGGCAAGTATTTCAACTTCGTGCCTTACGGCGTCTCCGAGCAGGACGGCCGCATCGACTATGACGAGGTCCGGCGCATCGCGCTGACCTGCAAGCCGAAGATGATCGTCGCGGGCGCTTCCGCCTATCCGCGGATCATCGAGTTTGACAAACTCCGGTCTGTTGCGGACGAAGTCGGTGCGCTGCTGATGGTGGACATGGCGCACATCGCCGGCCTGGTGGCGGCCGGAGAACATCCGAATCCCGTGCCGTACGCCGACTTTGTGACTTCCACAACCCACAAAACCCTCCGTGGCCCGAGAGGCGGCCTCATCCTCTGCCGGGAAGCCTACGCCAAGGCCATCGACAAGGCCATTTTCCCCGGCACCCAGGGCGGCCCGCTCGAACACATCATCGCCGCGAAGGCCGTGTGCTTCGGGGAAGCGCTCAAGCCCGAATTCAAGGCCTATCAGCATCAGATCGTCCTCAACGCGAAGGCACTGGAAAACGCCTTCCGCAGTGAAGGACTGGCCATGGTCTCCGGCGGAACGGACAATCACCTGATCCTGCTGGACTTCTCCGAGGCCGAGGTCACCGGCAAGCAGCTGGAGGGACTGCTGGAGGAGGCCAACATCACAGTCAACAAGAACACGGTCCCCGGTGAGAAGCGCAGCCCCTTCGTCACCAGCGGCGTCCGCGTCGGCACGCCAGCCGTCACATCGCGCGGCATGAAGGAGGAGCACATGGTCATGATCGCCTCCTGGATCGCCAGAATCGTCCGCGAAGGCGAAGCCGCCGTGCCCGCTGTCCGCGGCGAGGTGGAGGCCCTGATGGCGCATTTCCCGCTCTATCAAAAATAATTTTCGAAAAATAACATTTCTTGCAGGAGTTTTTGCAATTGTGTCGAAACGCTTTCGATGCAAAACAGTGCGGGAGAGGTTCACATGCCTTTGGAAGTCGCTGCTCACGCCGGATTCTGCATGGGTGTCCGCCGGGCCGTTGAGGCCGCTGAACGGATCGCCGAAAGCGGAACGCCCGCGTGTACGCTGGGGGAGCTGATTCACAACCGGCAGGTAGTGGATGACCTCCGGGCCAAAGGAATCGAACCCATCCGCACACCGGAAGAGGCTGCCGGACGCACTGTGCTGATCCGCAGTCACGGCGTTGCGCCGGATGTGCTGGACCGTCTTGCCGCCTTGGGTGCACCTGTGACGGACCTGACCTGCCCCTTTGTGGACCGGCTTCACCGGATCGCGGCGGAAGCCTCCGCGGATGGCACACCGGTGATCGTCATCGGCGAGCGGGACCATCCCGAAGTGCAGGGGACGGTCGGCTGGATCCGGGGACCGCATACGGTCATCGCCACAGCCGAGGAAGCCGCCGCACTGCCTGAGATGAAAAAGGCAGCCGTGTGCGCGCAGACCACGTTCCCGCCCGAAAGCTGGGAACAGATCGTCGCCGTGCTGCGGCAGCGGGTCAGGCAGCTCGAAGAGCACTGCACCATCTGCAACGCGACGGAGGTCCGCCAGCGGGAGGCTCGGGCGCTTGCCTCGCGCAGCGACGCCATGATCGTGGTCGGCGGGCGTCACAGCGCCAACACGCAGAAGCTCTTCCGGACCTGCTGGGAGCTATGTCCCAGAACCATTTTGGTAGAGTGCGCGGCGGAGATTCCGTCAGCCTTTGCAAATATCCACTCCGATCGGATCGGAATCACCGCCGGGGCATCGACGCCCGACGGAACACTGAAGGAGGTTGTCACGACCATGACCGACATCGAGAACAAGACCCAGGCACCCGAGGAGAACACCAACAGCGATTTCATGGCGGAAGTCGAGCAGACCTTCGTTCGCTACCGGACCGGCCAGACCGTCACCGGCACTGTGATCGAAGAGCGCGATGATGAGATCATCGTGAACATCGGCGGCAAGTCCGACGGACTGCTCAAGCGCAGCGACCTGTCCCAGGAGGACGTCAAGGTCGGAGACGAGATCGAAGTCGAAGTCGTCAAAGTCAATGACGGCGAGGGCAACGTCGTTCTGTCCCAGCGCAACGTCGTCAATCGCAAGGCCTGGGAAGCGCTGATGGCCAAGTACAACGCCGGCGAATACGTGGAAGGCGTTGGCAAGGAGGCCGTCAAAGGCGGTCTGATTGCTGATGTCGGCGGTGTTCGTGCGTTTGTGCCCGCGTCTCAGCTGGCTCCCCGCTACGTGGACAAGATCGGCGACTTCGTGGGCAAGGACATGAAGCTCAAGATCATCGAGGTCGACGAGAAGAAGAAGCGCATCGTCGCCAGCCGCCGTCAGGCCATGCTGGAGGAGAGCGCTGCCAAGAAGAAGGAAGCCTGGGATCGCCTGGAAGAGGGCATGGTGATCCATGGCATCGTCCGCCGGCTGACGAGCTTCGGCGCCTTTGTGGACGTGGGCGGCGTGGACGGCCTGGTGCACATCACCGACCTGAGCTGGGGCCACATCAAGGAGCCCGCTGACGTCGTGAAGCCCGGCCAGGAGATCGACGTGAAGATCCTGAGCCTGGACCGTGAGCGCGAGCGCATCCAGCTGGGTTACAAGCAGCTGCAGCCTAAGCCCTGGGACAACGCCGCGGAGAAGTATCCGGAAGGCGCCATCGTGGAAGGCAAGGCCGTCCGCATCGTGACCTTCGGCGCTTTCGTGGAGCTGGAGCCCGGCCTGGACGGCCTGGTGCACATCTCCCAGTGCGCGCCCACCAAGATTGCCAAGGTTGAGGACGCCGTGAACGTGGGCGACACCGTCCGCGTGAAAGTGCTGTCCGTGGACACCGAGCGCAAGCGCATCTCCCTGTCCATCCGCCAGGCGCTCGAGGACGAGGCCTTCGAGAACCTGGAGGAAGGCGAGCAGCTGGATATCCCGGCTGAGGAAGCCGTCGCTGAGGCCGCCGAGGCCGTCGAAGCGATCGACGAGCAGGCCGCTGAGGCTGTGGAGGCCATCGAAGAGAAGGCTGCCGAGGCTGTCGAGGCCGTCGAAGACGCCGTCAAGGAAGCCACCGAAGAGGCTTAATCATCGGACATCAAGGAGGTCTGTCTCGGCAGGCCTCCTTTTTTCGGAGGCAAGTTACCGTGAAATGTACGATCATCGCGGCGATGTATCAGGGCGAGGAGGCTGAGTTCCTGTTCCCGGGTCCGCTGGATCTGCTGATCTGCGCGGACCGCGGCTATGAGGCTGCGCTGAAGGCCGGGCTTGTTCCGGATCTCGTGGTCGGGGATTTTGACTCCATGCCCAGGCCGGATTTACCGCCGGAAAAGATTCTGGAGCTGCCGGTGCACAAGGATGACACCGACACGGCTGTCTGCGTGCGGGAAGCCCGCGGGAGGGGATACAGGGAATTCCGTGTTGGCGGGGGCCTGGGCGGCAGGCTGGACCACACGATCGCCAATCTGCAGCTCGCGGCCGACTGCGCCCTCCGCAAGGAACGCCTGTGGCTCTGTGACCGTCAGAACAAAGTCACGATTCTGCCTCCGGGAAGTTACGCGCTGCCCAGGGTCCTGGACCGCAAGCTCTCCCTGATGGCGTTCACGGAGAGGGTAACGGGCGTCAACCTGCGGGGCACGGAGTGGCCGCTTGAAAACGCCGTGCTGGAGAACAGGATTCCATTGGGTGTCAGCAACGAATGGAAGGAAGCCAGCGCCCTGCTATCGTTTGACGCCGGTCTTTTGGCTGTTTTTTTCAGCGGCGACGCGTGATTTTCACTTGAACTTGTTACAAATGTGTGCTATACTTTCAGCAACCCCAAGGAAGAAAAGGAGGAAATAACATGAAGAAGTTTTTGAAGGAATTCAAAGAGTTTGCCATGAAGGGCAATGTCATTGACATGGCCGTCGGCATCATCATCGGCGGCGCCTTCAAGGCCATCGTGGACTCGCTGATCGCCAACTTCATCCAGCCGCTGCTGGACAAGGTTGTGCCGATGGGCGAGAACGGCGCGCCGGCCCCGGGCATTGTGGACAACCTCATGCGCTTTGCTGGCACGATCATCAACTTCATTGTCATCGCGCTTGTGCTGTTCATCATCATCAAGGTTGCGAACAAGTCCAGGGATCTGCGGAAGAAGGAAGAAGCACCCGCCGCTCCCACCACCAAGGAATGCCCCTATTGCTTCAGCGAAGTGCCGATCAAGGCGACCCGCTGCCCCAACTGCACCTCTGAACTGCAGTACACCCCGGCCAAGAAGTAAGCGCCATCATCCTGCGCAGTTGCTTCGGCAGCTGCGCTTTTTTCCTGCCATAATTCAAAAACAAAGCGGAAGGGGCGTAAGCGCAACATGAAGAACGGCACCCGGGACATGACTGTCGGGAATCCGACCGGGCTGATCCTTCGTTTTTCTCTGCCAATCCTTGCGGGCAATGCGCTGCAGCAGCTCTATAGCCTGGTGGATTCCCTGATCGTCGGGCGGATGCTGGGCGTCACAGCCCTGACGGCCGTCTCTGCGTCGGGCTGGCTGGACTGGACCGTGTTGTCCCTCGCCATGGGTCTGGCGCAAGGCTTCTCGATCCGCGCAGCCCAGGAGTATGGCGCAAAGGATTACGCCGGGCTTCGCCGGACTGTGGGACAGAGCGCCCTGATCGCCGTGATCGTCACCGTCCTGCTGGGCCTTGTCAGCCAGCTGCTGCTCCGGCCGACGCTGCTGCTCATGCGGACCAAGACGGAAATCATCGACCTGACCGAGGGCTATCTTCGGATCATCTTTGCCGGACTGCCGCTGACCATGGCGCTGAACGTGCTGGCCGGGTTCCTGCGGGCCCTCGGCAACAGCCGCACCCCGCTGGTCGCCATGGTTTGCTCCACAACGGTCAACATTCTCCTGGATGTGCTGTTCATCGGGCCGCTGCAGATGCACGTCAACGGCGGCGCGCTGGCGACGGTCAGCGCTCAGGCGGTATCTGTGCTGATTTGCGCCGTCGCTTTCCGGCAGACACAGGCCCTGCGTCCCTGGAAGGAAGACCTCAGGCCGGACAGGCCCAAGTGCAGGCAGCTGCTGCGCCTCGGCTCACCCGTGGCCTTTCAGAACCTGGTGATCTCCATCGGCGGACTGATCCTGCAGACGGTGGTCAACGGCTTCAGCTACGCCTTTGTGGCGGGATACAACGCGGCTTCCAGGCTTCAGGGTCTGGTGGAGATCGCCGGAGCGTCTCTGGGCGGCGGCGTGAGCACCTTTGCCGGTCAGAACCGCGGCGCCGGCCGGTTGGACCGCGTGCGCCAGGGGCTCCGCAAGAGTGCGTTCATCGGCTTTTTCATGGGCGCAGCCGTCGGCACAGCGGTGGCCCTCGCCGGCAGGCCGCTGCTCTCGCTGTTCATCACGGCGGATGAGAGCGCCCCGCCGGACTTCATTCCCCAGGTCATGACCTTCGGGTATCGCTTTCTCTGTGTCATGAGCGGCGGCCTGCCCATGCTGTATCTGCTTTTCGTCTATCGATCCACCCTGCAGGGCCTGGGCAACACCGTGGTCCCGATGATCTCCGGCTTTGTGGAGCTGGCCATGCGCGTCGGCGCCGCGCTGCTGCTGCCGCTCCTGATGGCGGAGTGGGGCGTATGCTTTGCGGAAATCCTTGCCTGGATCGGCGCGGCGATCCTGCTGATGGTCGGGTATTACCGGGAGATCGGAAAGCTGGAGCAGACGCCTGCCCTGGAGAGCTGAAAGTGGTGCAGCCCAGTCAAAAAACAGACAGTTTTAAGAAAAATGTGGTTTTATCCTTAAGAATTTACCGTGATTTTGCCCAAACTCTTTTCAAAACTGTGGAATTGTGTTAAGATTCCATTGGCAGTTTACTGCGAAGGGGGAGTGCAGGATGAGACGGTATTCATCCAGACAGGGTTTGACATTCGGAGAGGGCGATAAAGGCGTTCGCCGGCTGCAGCTGGTGATCATCATTGTGCTGGCTGTTGCGCTGACGGTATCGCTGGTGATGCTGATCCCCAATCTGTCTGCTCGGCCGGAAATCGTCAACAGCTGTATCTATCAGATCAAGGATGAATGGAAAAACGCCAACAGTGAAGCGAATCTGCTCAGCTCCACGGGCTCCGCGTCCAGCAACAACAAGCCGCTGGCCTCTATTCTCAGCCATGTCAGGGTGATCAGGGCGCTGAATGATGTGTATGCCCAGGCAGGCGGAAAAGCCCCGCTGGACACCGCGCTCTTTGACACCTTGAACGCATCCATCAACGCTTACCTTGCGACCCTGACGACCAGCGGCGGAACGCTCACGAATGAGTATAACATCCAGATTCAGGACGGATTGAACGCGCTGTGGGAGCAGATCGACGCCATGTGAACCCAAGAGGGCAGCAGCCCTCTTTTTTGTATGCGAAAACCCCCGCTGTATGGAGAAAGCAGGGGTTTGAGTCGTCAGGGATTGACGATCCTTGGCGCTGTGCTGGGCTTGGGGGTAGGCGTCGGCGGCGCAGGCGTCTCCGACGCGGCTGTCTCCGTGATCGGCGCGAGCGTTTCGGCAGGCTCGGTCGGTTCGGGCGTCGCCATCGGCTGGGGCGCAGGGGTGGTGACCGGCGCGAGCTCCGCCGCGTAGATCAGCCGGAGCGTGTCCAGCGTCGCCACGCCGTCAGCGCGGATGCCATGCGCCTGCTGAAACGCCTTCACGGCCTGGACTGTGCCGTCGAGGTAGGTCCCGGAGCACTTTCCGGTATAGTATCCGAGATCCGTCAGCTTTTTCTGCAGCCAGTAGACGGAAGTGGAGCTGTCGTTCTTTTTCATCTCCATCAGCGGCATCGGCGGCTGAGCGCCGCTGACATAGACAGGCTCCTGCGTCGGCTGGGGCGTTTCATAGGGAAGCATGGTCTTCTTGTTCAGCGCGGGCTTGACGATGGAGGCCTTCAGCTCCGCGTCGGCCGGCAGATCGTAGCGGATGGAAACCACCGTCCCCGCGGCCACATAGTCATAGATCCACTTGGCATCGGCCACCTGCAGGCGGATGCAGCCGTGGGAGGCGCGCCGACCCAGCCGGTCATAGCTGCGAACGGAGAGGTCTTTCGTGTCCACGGTGTTGTAGATCACGGAGTGGAACGCGATGCCGGAATTGATGCGGGTCCAGTAGCGGGCGTAATCGCCCCACTTGGGGAAGAAGCACCAGGTGGTCTTGTAGCCGCTGAGAACAAAGTCGCCGCGGTCCGATGGGTTGGCAGTGGTGCCGGAGGAGCAGATCATCTGGCGGATCGGAACCGTATACGCGCCGCTCTCATCCCTGGCATAGGCTGTGACGATCTGGTTGGTTACGTCCACCACCATGTGGAATGCGGGCTGCTCCGCCTTGGCGGCCGTGCGGGCCTTTTCGTTGGGCAGCACTACATACGGGTCGTTGAAGACGGCGTTCCAGGTCTTCTTGTCCACCTTTCCGGTCACATTCAGGGCGTTCTGCTGCTGGAAAGCCTTCACGGCATTGCGCGTGTGGCCCAGGTAGTTGCCGGAAATGGGACCGGCATAATAGCCGAGGTCGGTCAGGCGCTGCTGCAGCAGCTTCACCTGGCTGCCGGTGCTCTCATAGGCAAGGTTCTTCTTGAAGGGAATTTCCGTCGGCGCGTTATCCTCCTCGCCGTCGGGCACTTCCAGCACCTCATCCGGGACCTCCGGGGCCGGGGTGGCGTTGGCCTTGTCCACTTTCGCGACGGCCCGGTCCGAGAACAGTTCCTCCTGGGTGCGGATGTCCGCGCTTCCGGTGGCGCTCAGGCCCATTTTGGTCTGGAATTCCTTTACGGCAGCACCCGTGGCGGAGAGATAATTGCCACTCACCTTGCCGCCGTAATAGCCCAGCCACATGAGCCTTGCCTGCAGCCGCTTCACGTCCGGGCCGGTCGTGCCGATCTGCATGGGGCGGTACTGCGCCGCATACAGGGCTTTCAGGGTCTCGTCGTCCGCCTCACCGCCGTCGCCAAGGTCGAAATCCCTGCGGAATTCCGCCATGGCTTCCTGCGTCTGTTGGCCGTAATGGCCCGTGATCTCGCCGCTGTAGTAGCCGAGGACAGCCAGCTGTGTCTGGGCCTTCCGGACTTCGTCGCTCCAGGTGTCCGGCGTCAGTGTCTCGGCAAAACCGGCGGACACCGTCAGCAGGCCCACCAGCAAAAGCAGCGCAAACCATCGTCTGATCATTTCATTTCCATCTCCTGTACGGACTGCTGCAAAGCAGCGACAATGATTGTAACAATATTTCAATAGAATTGCAAGAGATCAGTCAAAATTGATCGAGGAATATACAAGATTAACATATTTTAAAGACAGAGCGCTTGTTTTTCCGTGACATGCGCTGTAGAATAGCGTTGAACAGATGGGAGGGGTTGCTGTGCGCAGAATCGGAACGATGCTGCTGGCCTGCCTGATGCTCATGTCCTTTGCGATAGCGGAGGGCGGCTTGCAGAAGGTGGAAGAGGAGATCATGCTCGACGACGGGGAGGAGTTCTTGCTGGACCTGGACGTCTCCGAGCCTGAGGAAGAGGCCCCTGCGGTCCTGACCGCGCGGGACGACTTCATCGACCGGATCATCAATCTGGGAGAGCAGCTCTACATCCAGGCGGACGGCAAGTCCAAGCGCGCCCATTATGCCGGCGACATCTATGTCTGCAAAAATTTCACGGTCTACCTGTTCCGCCAGAACCGGGACAGCTTCCGGATGGCGGAGTTCCCGACCACACAGCTGGTGATTCCCAACAACCTGCCGGCCAAGAAGTGCAAGCCCTACTATTATGGCTTCCTGTGGGAAGATGTCCCAGCCTCCAAGGGCAATCCCTTCTATGAAGCGGCACAGTTTGTCTATGACACATCGCTGACCAAGGAGGAGAACCTGGAGCTGGCCAAGGCGTTCATGCGGCAGGTGCAGCGGGGCGACTATTTCCAGATGTCCGCCGACTATGCCTACGGCGTTGGCGCTCACAGCGCCATCATGCTCTCCTACGATCCGGAAACCGATTCGATCCACTGGATGGATTCCAACATGCGGGGCGGCAAGCGAAACGGCATCCGCTACGGCATCGTGCAGTTCGACGAGGTCGCGTCGGTGGAGTGGTGGGCCAAGGCATTCTGTCACAAGAAGCGCGGCGCCACGATCTATCGGCTGCGGGACGATATCATCTACGCGGAGGACGCACAGAAATAAACAGGAGGACCGACGGTTTCGGCTGCCGGCCCTCCTGTTTTTTCTATTCTTTTTCAGCGCACGGTGTGAACGCAGGGCGTTCCGGTGAGGCGCTCGCTCAGCGCGTCCGGCTGGCAGATGCCGCCCCAGACGTCGAAGCCGCCGTCGGGCTCATAGCGCTCGCCGGCCTCGTTGACGGCCGTCCAAGCGTTCTTGTCCAGGGAGACCTTCACGCACACGCGCTCCCCGGCCTTCACAAAGGTACGGGCAAAGCCGATCAGGACCGGATGAAGCGGCGCGTCTTTGCAGTCCCGGGCCTTCGCGTAGATCTGCGCGACCGTCTCGGAGTCCTTGCTCCCCGTGTTGGTGATGGCAAGCTCTGCGCTGTCATCCGACAGGGTGATGCCGTCCACGCGGAAGGTCGTGTAGCTCAGGCCGAAGCCAAAGGGATAGAGCGGCGTTCCGGTGAAATAGCGGTACGTCCGTTTGGTCATCGCGTAATCGGTGAAATCCGGCAGATCGCTCAGATCGCGGTAGAAGGTGACAGGCAGGTGACCCGACGGGCTGACCTCGCCGAAGAGGATCCGTGCCAGCGCCTTGCCGCCGGCCTGACCGGGGTACCAGGCCAGCAGGGTGGCGTCGCCTTCGGGCACGTTGAGGGAGGAACCCACTGTCAGCACCGTCACCATGGGCTTGCCGGTTGACGCCAGGGCTTTCATCAGGCGCTGCTGGCTCTCCGGCAGGGAGAGGCTGACCTTGTCGCCGCTGGCCGAGAAGTTGCCGGTGTCGCCCTCTTCGCCTTCCAGGGTTTCGTCCAAGCCCACGCAGCAGATGACCACATCCGCCTGCTCCGCGCAGATCACGGCTTCGGCCAGGCGGTCGTCGGGCTGGGCCAGATGCTCCACCCGGTTCACCACGCGGTCACAGCCCTGGCTGTAGAAGATGCGGATGCCGTAGGGCTCGCAGTAGGCGCGGATGCCTTCGAGCAGGGAGACGGAGCGGGAAGTCGTGCCGTAATAGTTCCCCTTGAGCACCAAATCGCTGGCAGCCATGGGGCCGACCACGGCGATGCTGGTCAGCTTTTCGGGCGAGAGGGGCAGGATGCCGTTGTTCTTCAGCAGCACCATGGCCTTTTCCGCGGCTTCCTGCGCGAGCGCGTTGTGCTCGTCGGTATCCACCTCGGTGTAAGGGATGCTGTCCCATTCACAGTCGTCGGCAAAGCAGCCCAGCAGATAGCGGGAGGTGAACAGCCGGACGGCGGCCTCTGTGATGTCGTCCTCGGTCACCAGCCCTTCCTGGTAGGCCTCCAGCATGTGCAGATAGGTGTTGCCGCAGTTGACGTCGCAGCCGTTTTTCAGGGCCAGGGCAGCGGATTCCGGCGCGGTGTCGGTGACGTGATGATTCGTGTGGAAGTCCCGGATCGCCCAGCAGTCGGAGGTGACATGCCCTTCAAAGCCCCATTCGTCGCGGAGGATGTCCCGCAGCAGGGTCTTCGAGCCGCAGGCCGGTTCGCCGTTGACCCGGTTGTAGGCGCCCATGACGGTCTCCACATGCGCCTCCTGCACAGCGGCCTTGAAGGCGGGGAGATAGGTCTCGGCCATGTCCTTTTTGGACGCGACCGCGTCAAAGGAATGCCGGATGGCCTCGGGACCGGAGTGCACCGCAAAGTGCTTCGCGCAGGCGGCGGTCTTCAGATACGCGCCGTCGCCCTGCAGTCCTTCGATGAAGTTGACGCCCAGGCGCGTGGTCAGGTAGGGGTCCTCGCCGTAGGTCTCATGGCCGCGTCCCCAGCGCGGATCGCGGAAGATGTTGATGTTGGGGCTCCACAGGGTCAGGCCCTTGTAGATGTCGCGGTCGCCGTGCGCGGCCTGGGCGTTGTACTTTGCCCGGGCCTCGGTGCTGATGGTCTCCGCCACGCGGCGGTGGAAGTTCTCGTCAAAAATGGCGGCCAGGCCGATGGCCTGCGGGAATACTGTCGCGGTACCAGCCCTTGCAACGCCGTGAAGCGCTTCGTTCCACCAGTTGTATGCCGGGATACCCAGCCTCGGAATGGCAGGGGCATCGTACTTGAGTTGTGCAGCCTTTTCTTCCAGGGTCATCTTCGCAACAAGCGCCTCCGCCTTCTTGCGGGCTTCCTTTCGATCCACCGGACATGCCTCCTTCAGCATTGTTGTCGCTTCTTCATTCTTTGCGCCGGCAAAAAGTCCTGCAAATATGCCTGCTGAAATCTTCACAAAACGGTTTTTCACAACAAATGAGAAAGGGGGAATTGAAATCAGCGCAGACTTGGGCTATAATGAGCCTGTCAGAAGTGGAGGGGTTTGATGTTTACCGGTTTTCCGGAGGAAACGGTGCAGTTTCTCCTGGACCTGCGTTTTCACAACGACACGGCCTGGTTCAACGAGCACCGGGATCGCTACTTGCGGGATGTGCAGGCGCCTTTCTATGCGTTCATAGAGGACGCGGTCCCGCTGATGCAGCGGATCGATCCGCTCATGGAGATCCGCCCATACAAGCTGCTGAGCCGGATCCGCCGGGACACGCGCTTCTCAAAGGACAAGAGCCCCTACAGGGACCATCACTGGATCTGGTTCAAGCGCGGGGGCGAGGACCGCTGGAAGTCATTGGGCTTCTGGTTTGAGTTCGGACCGCAGCGGCTCAGCTGGGGCCTGGGCTCCTGGGATGAGAACCGGCCGCTGATGGACCGCTTCCGCAGGGAATTCGCGGCCAATCCTTCGCGATACGCCGGCATCATCCGCGGCTGCGGGCTGGCCGAACGGCACCTGCACTTTACCGGCGACGTGTTCAAGCGCATGGACGTCCCGGCCGGGATTCCCGAGGACCTGCAGCCCTGGTACCGGTGCAGAGCGCTCTCCGTGATCCAGACGAGGCCCGATCTGCGGGAGACCGCCACCCGGACCGTGCTGGCCCATGTGCTGGCCGACTATGAGGCCATGGCGCCGATCTATCAGATGCTGCGGGGCATGCAGGACGCCCTGGAGGCGGAAGACCCGGAGAATGCTGCATCCGAAAAGCGAAACAAAGACGAATGGTGACAGGAGGAATCGAGATGGATCTGCGTAAACTGATCAGCGGAAGTGATATCCGCGGCAAGGCCGTAGGGGAGGACGCGCAGCTGACGCCCGAGGTGGCGCAGCGGCTCGGCACGGCATTCGCGCTGTTCCTGGCGGAGAAAAAAGCAATGCCCCTGCGCGATGTAGTCATCGGGCTCGGACGGGACAGCCGCATCACGGGGCCGGCCCTCCTGAAGGCCGTAGCCGACGGCGTGACCAGGGCCGGCGCATCGGTGCAGGAATACGGCATGTGCACCACGCCCGCCATGTTCATGTCCACCGTCACGCCAGGCTTTGCGCCCGTCGGCGCGGTCATGATCACCGCCAGCCACCATCCCTGGGACCGGAACGGACTGAAGTTTGTCACAGCGGACGGAGGTCTGGAGCACAGTGAGATCGAAAAGCTGATCACCCTGGCGGAGATCGCGCACGCCGATGTCCCGGCGGAAGAAGCCGGTTGTGTCTGCCCGATGCCCTTCCTGCCCACCTATAAGCGCCAGTTGGCGGACCGGGTGCGCAAAGGCCTGGCCACCGACGCGGAAAAGCCGCTGCAGGGTCTGCATGTGGTGGTAGACGCGGGCAACGGCGCGGGCGGTTTCTACGCGGACCTGATGGCAGAGCTCGGCGCCTGCGTGAACGGCAGCCAGTTCCTTGACCCCGACGGCATGTTCCCGAATCACCGTCCCAACCCCGAGGATCCCACGGCGATGGCCGCCGTGTCCAAGGCCGTGATCCATGCCGGCGCGGATCTGGGCGTGATCTTTGACGCGGACTGCGACCGCGCGGCGGTGGTGGACGCGGACGGCCGGGAGATCAACCGCAACCGGTTGATTGCGCTGATGAGCGCGATTCTTCTGGCAGAAAAGCCCGGTCAGACCATCGTGACGGACTCCGTGACCTCCTCGGGCCTGCACGCTTTCATCAGCGCACGGGGCGGCGAGCACTACCGCTACAAGCGCGGCTACCGCAACGTGATCGACGAGGCCATCCGGCTGAACAAACAGGGCGCGTCTTGCCCGCTGGCCATCGAGACCAGCGGCCACGCGGCCCTGCAGGAGAATCACTTCCTGGACGACGGCATGTATCTGGTGACGGTGCTGATCGTGGAGGCCATGAAGCTCAAGCGGCAGGGCAAGACCCTGGGCGCGCTGATCGCAGACCTGAAGGAGCCCGTGGAGTCCACGGAAATCCGCCTGGGCATCACGGCCGAGGATTTCCGGGCGGCAGGCCAAAAGGCCATCGACAAGGTACTGGCATACGCCGGCACCTGCGGGGCCTGGCACATTGCGCCGGACAATCGTGAAGGCGTCCGCATCTCCTTTGACCTGGATGGCGGCTCGGACAATGGCTGGTTTCTGCTGCGCCTCTCCGTCCACGACCCGGTGCTGCCCCTGAACGCCGAGAGCGACATCCCCGGCGGCGTCAGGCAGATGCTCGCCGCGCTCTATGACGTGATCAAGGATTGCGAGGGTCTCGACCTCAGCGCGCTGGTCAGCGCGATTCGCTGATCCGCCGCTGCAGCATGGCGTTAGCCGGCGGCTGACGGCAGCCGGCCCACCAGAGCTGATCCGCCAGCAGTTCGGACCGGACCCACGGATCCGGCAGATGAATCCAATCGGCAGCCTTCCCATAGACGGGGAGGCTGTTTTCCTGCGCCCGTTTGAGGAGCGGAATGCCTTTCTTTGTAAGGCCCAGCAGCAAGGTGCCAGGCGGCGTCGGCTGCGCGTCGAGATCAGCCTGGGAGATCTGCAACAGCGCATGGGTCAGCATGCGGGACAGGCGCGCTTCGGGGTAGCGCTTTGTTTTTGCATCCGCCAGGATGGCCTTCCGGGAAGCGTCGTGCCGGAAAGCGTCGCGCAGGCGGTTGGCGATCCCTTCGGTGTTGCCCGGGAGCGCATCCCACTCCTTGTCACGCATGGTCAGCAGGCGGTAGAAGAGGGCGCCGTCCAGCGCGTCCGGACGGTGGATCCGACCTTCCCGAATGGCGTCGAGCAGGATGGGCCGGCAGCGCTCCGGGAGGGCTGTCATCGCGGCATCGGCATCTCCTGCGGCCAGGGTCAGACGAATGGCCGTAGCGGAAGGGGAGGCCGGATCGAGAACCGGTTCGTGATAAGCGCCTGTGCGCAGGATCGGCACCGGCTCCATCTGGGAAGCGATGCGGCGCATGGCCCGCAGATAGCAGACGGCCAGAGTATTGTTGGGCAGGCGAAGCAGCTCGGATGCGCCGGGGATCAACCTTTCGACGGCGCCCGCCCGCGCGGCAGGATGCGGCAGTCCTTTCGCCAGGAGATCTCTGATGGCCTCGCGCAGCGGTTCCGGCTCCTCCTCCAGCAGCGCGGCCATGGCCTGCAGCAGGGCGAGATCGTCCGTCTCCACGCCGAAAGAGATGGCGTCGCAGCCCAGGCGCGTCAGCAGCGATACGCCGCCCAAGGCGAAATGCTCCGCGTCCAGGACCGCCCAAAGGGCCGGCAGCAAAAAGACCGCGTCCGCGCCGGCCGAGAGGGCCATATTCACCCGGTCCCTGACGGACAGGATGGCGGCATCGCCCCGCTGGGTAAAGGAGCCGGACATCACCGCCACGGCGATGTCCGCGTCCGCCCGGCGCCTGGCCTCGGCGAGCTGGTAAGCATGCCCGTTGTGAAACGGGTTGTATTCCGCGACAATGCCGACCGCACGCACACGACCGCCGCCTTTCTTCCAGAAATCCCCATAACAATACGTCAGTATTGTTAATATCACAAATGAAAACACGTTGTGTTTTCACAGTAATCAAGGAAAGATTCGATTTTTCTCACGCAAACCCTTTTCATCCGCGGAAAAATCCTGTATAATGGAAAGGACGCATTTGCGCTACAGTATGAACAGGAGGGATTATCCATGTCTGTCATCGACCGCATCAAGGAAAAGGCCAAAACCAACGTAAAGCATATCGTTCTGGCGGAGGGCAGCGAGCCCCGCACGGTCCAGGCGGCCGCGAAGATCGTGGCGGAGGGCCTGGCCAGGATCACCCTTGTGGGTAAGCCGGAAGAGATCGCGAAAGTCGCCGCCGAGACTGGCACCGACCTGAGCGCCGTGGCCATCGCCGATCCCGCCACCTGGGAGAAGAGCGAAGCCTACGCGGAAAAACTCTTCGAACTGCGGCAGAAGAAGGGCATGACCATCGAGCAGGCGAAGGACCTGGTGTACAACAACACGCTGTACTTCGCCACCATGATGCTGAAGATGGACGACGCGGACGGCATGGTGGCCGGCGCGATCAACTCCACCGGCAACGTGCTGCGCCCGGCCCTGCAGATCATCAAGATGGCCCCCGGCATCTCCACGGCTTCCTCCTGCTTTATCATGGAGCTGCCCACCAAGGAATACGGCGACGACGGCGTGATGCTCTTCGGCGACTGCGCCGTGAACATTGCCCCCAACGCCGACGAGCTGGCGGCCATCGCCATCTCCACCGCCAACACCTGCAAGAGCCTGCTCCAGGCCGAGCCCCGCGTGGCGATGCTCTCCTTCTCCACCAAGGGCAGTGCCAAGCACGACCATGTGACCCTGGTCCAGGAAGCCACTGCCAAGGCGCATGAGCTGGCGCCGGACCTCCTGCTCGACGGCGAGCTCCAGGCGGACGCCGCGCTGGTGGAAAGCGTCGCCAAACTGAAGGCCCCCGGCTCTCCCGTGGCCGGCAAAAAGCCCAACGTGCTGATCTTCCCCAACCTGGGCGCGGGCAACATCGGCTACAAGCTGGTGCAGCGCCTGGCGGGCGCCAAGGCCATCGGACCGATCATCCAGGGCCTGGCCAAGCCGGTGAACGACCTGAGCCGCGGCTGCGACGTCAACGA
>CAMKAE010000002.1 GCA_946410395.1 uncultured Clostridia bacterium | reverse complement strand
TCCACCGGGGCGTCGATCTGCCAGATGAGTCTCATGGATTCTCCTTTGTGAAGGGCAGGTCCTCGGGGGGCGCCGGCCAGATGCCGACGCTTCCTCTGCTCTCGGGCTCTTTGCCGGCGGCGGATTCCTGGGCGCCGCCCGGATCTTCGGAAGCGTGGTCGGCGTCGACGCTCACCAGCGGCTTGGGGACGAACTCCGCGGGCTTGACTTCAGACTCGTGCGCCTGGACGGGCTCCTCCTGCGGCAGGAAGGTCCCGCGCTGGGGGATGTCCGTCTTGGGATACTCAATGCGCTCGTGGAAGACGCCGTTGAGCACCTTGCAGAAGGCCTCGCAGACGCCCTCGATGTCCTGCATGGTCATGGGGCAGTCGCTGAGCTGACCGTCCTCCAGCTTGCCCCGGACCAGGGTGTCGATGCGCTCGCGGATGGCCTGGGGCGTCGGGGACGCGATGGAGCGGACGGCGGCCTCGGCGGTGTCCGCCAGCATGACAATGCCGGCCTCGCGGCTGCCCGGACGGGGCCCGGGATAGCGGAAGTCCGCGATGTCCACCGGCCGGTCCCCGGCAGCCTGGAGCGCCTTGTTGTAGAAATACATGACCGGTGTGTCGCCGTGATGCTCGGTGATGATCTGCTGGACCTCCTGGGGCAGGCGGTACTTCGCGGCCAGCTGGAGGCCGTCGCGGGTGTGAGCCGTGACCAGGGCAGCGGCCACATACGGGTCCACGGCGTCCAGCGGGTTGCCGTCCACCTGGTTTTCCTTGAAGTACTCCGGGCGGGACAGCTTGCCCACGTCGTGGAAGTACGCGCCGGCCCGGGCCAGCAGCGGATTGGCACCGATGTTTTCCGCGGCGGCCTCCGCCAGGTTGGCCACGATGATGGAGTGGTGATAGGTACCCGGTGCTTCCATCATCAGCTTTTTCAGCAGCGGATGATTGGGATTGGTGAGCTCCAGCAGCTTGTTGCCGGTGGGCAGGTTGAAGACGGATTCAAAGATGGGCTGGAAGGCTACGGCGATGACGGCGGAGAGGACCGCGCCGGCCAGCGCAAAGAGGGCCGAGTTCATAATGCCCGTGACGGAGCCTTCCGGCAGCAGGGTGGTCAGCAGGGACATCATCAGCAGCACCAGGCCGTTGAGCAGGCCGCAGACAAAGCCGCAGGCCAGCACCAGCACGCGCTGATAGCGGTGCCGGACAAACACGATGGCGAAGGTGCCGCTGACCAGGGTCATGAGGATGATGCAGACCATCTCGCTCAGGGAGGTGGAGCTGTCTCCGGCGGCCAGGCTGGCCAGCATCACCGCGATGCTGACGTTGGCGGCGATGGCCGTGCGCCAGCCCAGCAGGGAGGTGCACAGCAGCGCCGCCAGGATCACCGGCGAGAGATATACGCGATTGAGCTTCACCGCCACGACGCACAGCCCGATGGCCAGGACGATCACGCAGTTCAGCACGATGGTCCTGCGCAGGTCCGAGAACAGCGCAGGGGAGAGGAGCAGCGCCAGCACGGTCAGCAGCCCGTACCCGGTCAGCCCGAAGAGGATGGCCCCGTAATAGATCGAGGCGTCGATCGGGGAGTCCTTGAGCAGGTAGAGGCTCGCCAGCATGTCATACTGGTTCTGCTGGACGATGTCGCCGGCGCGGATGATGACGTCGCTCTGTTTGTAGAAATATTTCTTCTCCTCGACCCGGTCCCGGGCGGCCTGCTTGGCCCGGGCGGTCGCGTCGCTGTCCTCGGTCCAGAAAGCCTTCAGCAGGGATGTCAACACCTGCGTGCCGTCGGCGGTGAGGCTGTTCGGATCCGTCAGGATCTTCAGCAGGTCCTCGCTGCGCCCCTCCTCAAGCATCCTGGCAGCGATCTGGTCACGGATTTTCTCCGCAACGGTGGCGGCGGTGCTGTCCTGGACGGACTCCATGGCGCGCAGATAGTCGCCTGCGGTGCTGAGAATCAGCTCTTTTGACGCAGCGAAATCCTCGTCGCTCATGTTCAGCAGCGTCTGGGCGTTGTTGTTGTTCAGCGAAAAGCGGGTGACCTTTTCCCTTGCCTCCGCCAGCTCATGATCGCTGTAGGCGCCCTTGCTCTCGCCTCTGGAGGCCTGGACCTGCTGCAGCTGGTCCAGCACGGCGGTCAGCTCGGCGAGAAAGCGGTCCGTCTCCTCCCGCGGAATGGTGTAGTAGGGGAGAACCAGGTCTGCGGCCTTCTCCTGCTCGGCCTTCAGGGAGGTCTCGTCGGTCACGTCCTTGGTGGCCGGAATGGTCTCGTGGGCTTCCTGGCCGACCTGGATGTCGTAGCGCACGGGCACGTTGGCCAGGCAGAGGATGAGGCAGGTCACCACACAGCCCACCAGCATGGCGAAAACACAGCGGCCCTTGGAGGTGTTGAACCAGGCGCTCCGGGGGGCGGAATTCTTTGCGGCGTTCTGGGTCATGGGTCAGCGCTCCTTCCGGGCCGCCTCATAGGCGTCATAGGCCTCCACGATCTGCTGTACCAGCTCATGGCGGACAACGTCCTTGCCGCTGAGGCGGACAATGCCGATGGCGGGAATGTCCCCGAGCACCTCCAGCGCCTCGGCCAGGCCGGAGCGCTTGCCCGCGGGCAGGTCGGTCTGCGTCAGGTCGCCCGTCACCACGGCCCGGGAGCCGAAGCCGATGCGGGTCAGGAACATTTTCATCTGCTCGGAGGTGGTGTTCTGGGCCTCGTCCAGGATGATAAAGCTGTCGGACAGGGTGCGGCCGCGCATGTAGGCCAGGGGCGCGACCTCCACGGTGCCGCGCTCGACCAGCTTCTGATAGGAGTCCACGCCCATGAAGTCATAGAGGGCATCGTAGAGCGGGCGCAGGTAGGGATCCACCTTCTGGGTCAGGTCGCCGGGGAGAAAGCCGAGGCGCTCGCCGGCCTCCACCGCGGGGCGGGTCAGCACGATCCGCTCCACTTCCTTGTTTTTCAGCGCCACCACGGCCAGGGCCATGGCCAGATAGGTCTTGCCGGTGCCGGCGGGCCCGGCGCAGAAGGTGAGCACGTGGTCGCGGATGGCCTTGACGTACTCCTGCTGGCCCAGGGTCTTGCAGCGGATCTGCTTGCCCCGGTGGGTGATGGCGATGACTTGCCGGAGCGCCTCGTCGATCAGATCGCTCTTGCCCTCCCGGGCCAGGGCGATCGCATAACGGATCTGAGTGCGGTCCACGGGGTCGCCGCGCTTCATGGCGCGGGTCAGCTGCGCGATCACGGCCTCGGCGACCTTCAGGTCCTCCGGGCTGCCCTGGAGTTTGATCTCATTGCCCCGGACGGCCATGGTCACGCCGCATTCCTGCTCCAGCAGCGCCGCGTGCCGGTCGTTCATGCCAAACAGAGATACCGCCAGGTCATCCCGGTCGATGGGAATGCTGAGTGTCCTGGTGTCGGACAATGCTGAATTCCTCCTGTACAACGGTTTTCAACAGATAAAATGCCACAATTATCATAGCATGAATCGGGAAAAAGTCAATCATTTCAAAGGAAAGAGCGGCGTGACGAATCACACCGCTGCAGATTTCGCGCAGAGCAGCACGACGGCCTGGGCGCTGATGCCCTCCTGCCGGCCTTCGAAGCCCAGGCGCTCGGTGGTGGTGGCTTTCACGCTGACGCGATCCGGCGGCAGGTCCAGGGCCTGGGCTAGGTTTTGGCGCATCACCGGGATGTGGGATGCGAGCTTCGGCGCCTGCGCGACAATGGTCAGATCGGCGTTGCCCACCCGCAGACCCCGCTCCGCCAGCAGCGCGCAGACCTGCGCCAGCAGCTTCATCGAGGAGATGCCGCTGTAGCGCGGATCCGTGTCCGGGAAATGCTGCCCGATGTCGCCCAGGGCCGCGGCGCCGAGCATGGCGTCCATCAGGGCATGCACGGCCACGTCCGCGTCGCTGTGCCCGTCCAGGCCCTTCTCGTGCGCAATGGGCACGCCGCAGAGCACCAGCATCCGTCCGGGCACAAGACGGTGCACATCATAGCCTGTCCCAACGCGGAAGGGCGGAAGAGAAAGAAGCTGTTCGGCCATGGTCAGATCCTCCGGCTGTGTCAGTTTCAGGTTGGTCCGGCTGCCCTCGGTCAGCAGCACGGGATGTCCGAGGCGCTCCACCAGGGAGGCGTCGTCGGTGCCGCAGAAGCCGTCCGCGGCGGCCTTGCGGTGGGCCTCCAGGATCAGCGGCAGGGAAAAGGCCTGGGGCGTCTGCACGGCCCGGAGCTGCTCTCTGGGCGGCGTGGCGGTGATCAGCCCCGCCTCGTCGCACTGCTTCACGGTGTCGGTGACGGTCACGGCCGCCACGGCCGCGCCTGTTTTTGCCGCGCCGTCCATGGCGCGGCGGATGACGTCCGCGTCCACCAGGCAGCGGGCGCCGTCATGAATCAGGACGTGGGTACAGGACGGTGGCAGCGCCTGCAGACCGTTCCACACGGAGGCCTGGCGGTTCTCGCCGCCGTTGGCAAAGGTCACGGGCAGCGCGGCGCCGGCGAGGGCCCGCTCAAACTGCGGCCGCTCCTTCGCGGGGCAGACCGCAACGGCGCCCTGCGCGAGGCCGGCAAAGGCGTCCACGGAGCGGCGGATCACCGGCACGCCGGCCAGGGGCGCCAGGACCTTGTTGTAGCCCAGCCCCATGCGGCTTCCGCTGCCGCCGCCCAATACGATGACATACCACATACCGGCGCCCCCGTCAGCCGCGCTCGGCGGCCACCGCTGGATCCTCCTCCAGGACACGGTACATGCCGGCGGCGTCGCCCTTGCGGACCGTCTCCTCGATGGCCAGGATCTCGTAGCGGCCCAGCTTGTCGCCGAAGCGGATGGTCATGATGTCCCCCACGCGGACCTCCGCGCCGGGCTTGCAGACCTTGCCGTTGAGCGTGACACGGCCGCCGGCGCAGGCCTCGTTGGCCACGGTGCGCCGCTTGATGATGCGGGAAACCTTCAGATATTTGTCCAGTCTCATATTTCCTCCGTTCAGGCAGCCGTCAGTCGGCGGAATCCGGGGCCTGCGCCTTCTTCACCCGGTCCCAGTAGGCGTCCATTTCGGCCAGCGTCATGTCCTTCAGGGCCTTGCCGTCCGCCAGGATCAGGGCCTCCATGGCGGTGAAGCGCCGGATGAACTTCTCCGTGGCGGCGGTCAGGGCCTCCTCCGGGTCGACGCCGGAGAGCCGGGACACGTTGACGCAGGCGAAGAGCAGGTCGCCCAGCTCCTCCAGGGGGTCCCGCCCGGCGTCCAGCTCCGCCCGCACCTCGGCGGCCTCCTCGGCCACCTTGGGCAGGGCCTCCGGGGCGCTGTCCCAGTCGAAGCCCACCTGTGCGGCCTTCTTCTGGACCTTGGCGGCCCGGGTCAGGGCGGGAAGGGCCCTGGACACGTCGGCCAGGACCTCGGCTTGGGTCTGCTGGTGCCGCTCGGCCTGCTTGATGCGCTCCCAGTTGTCGGAGACCTGCTCCGCGGTGTCGCAGTGATCGCTGCCGAATATGTGGGTGTGCCGCCGGATCATCTTCCGGCAGATCGCGGTGGTGACGTCGTGAATGTCGAATTCGCCCAGGGCTTTGCCGATGTCCGCGTGGAAGACAATTTGAAGCAGCACGTCTCCCAGCTCGTCGGCCAGGTGATCCGGGTCCTCCTCGTCGATGGCGCCGCAGGCCTCGTAGGCCTCCTCGAGCAGGTACTTGCGCAGGGACTGATGGGTCTGGGCGCCGTCCCAGGGGCAGCCGCCGGGACCCCGCAGCCGGGCCATGATCCGCACCAGGTCCGCGAAGCCGTAGCGGTCGCGGGCCGTCAGATCCACCGGCGGCAGCACGGCGCACACCGTGTGGTCGTAGGATGCCTGCCGGTCCAGCTCACAGAGGGGGATGGCAAAGGGCTTACGGGCGGTTTTTGCGGTGGAGGGACAGAACACGGCCTGCGCCTCGTCCCCGTACAGCGCGCTCAGGCGCAGCTTGACTTCGCCGGCGAGCATGCGGTCGTCGATCTCGGTGACCAGCAGGGGCCAGGCGGGGTCCGGGGTCACCCGGGCGATATCGGCAGCGGTGACGATCAGCCAGCCGTCGCCGGACACACCGGCCTCCGCCAGGGCTGCGTCGGCGGCGGAAACGCCCGGGAGAATGCGCAGGGCGGCGCCTTCAGGCTTCAGCTGGCGCAGGAAGCGCACGGCGCCGTCGGTGACGGCGTCCTGTACGGCGAAGGTCACCGGGTGCTTCTCCGCCTCGGCCCACAGGGCCTCCGCCATGGCGCGGTGCATCTCGTCAAAGGAATCGTAGCGGTCGTAGTACGCGTCGAAATCCGTGAAGGCGACGCCCTCCTCCCGCAGCCAATCGGCCGTGCGGTGCCGGGCCGTGCGCAGCACCAGGTGCCGGGCCTCGCGCAGGACCTTCTCGGCCTGGCGGGTCAGGTAAGCGGGGTTGCCGGGACCCAGGGTGACCACGGTGATCTGTCTCATTTCTGGAACCTCCCGACGATTCTCTGCACCTTGCCGGGCAGATTCTCCGCATTGACCGTGCGCGTGAGGAGCGCGACGATGCCGTAGAGCACCGCGCCCGCCGCCACGCAGACCAGAATGCCGGTCACCAGCACAAAGCCGTTGAGCCGCCCCGGATCGCCGAAGAAGATCGTCCAGATCTCCCAGACCGCCAGCCCCATCAGGGCCGAGCAGGCCAGGGGCTTGAGGATCACGCCGACGACGTCGAAGCGGTAGCCCGTGCACTTGCAGACATAGTACAGGTTGGGGACCATGCTGGCCGTGTAGCACAGCAGCGACGCCCAGGGCGCGCCGTGAATGTTGACGCCGGGCTGCCGGACCAGAGTGTAGTTCAGCGCGATCTTCATCGCGACGCCGATGAACAGGGTGATCATGGGGATATGCTGCTTGCCTGCACCCTGCAGGATGCCGCTGGTGGCCTGCACCATGGTGAAGAGCACAATGGTCAGGGCCGAAATCTGCAGCAGCTCGGAGGCGGTGTTCAGCAGTTCGACGCTGTAGCCGCCGCGGTAGCAGAGGTACAGGATGGGCTTGGCGAGGATGCTCATGCCGATCGAGCAGGGGAAGCCGACGACGGCGGCCATCTTCAGGCCGATGCCGGTCTCCCGGATCACATAGGGTCGGTCGCCCCGGGCGAGGCCGGCGGCGATGTCCGGGACCAGGTTGGTGCCCATGGCCATGGCGATGGCGGTCGGCACGTTGATCAGCGTGATGACTGGGCCGGCATAGGCGCCGTAGAGCTTGGTGGCGGCCGCCTCGCCGAAGCCCGCCGTCTCCAGCAGCGGGCAGATCATGTAGCTGTCCACAAAGCTGGCCAGGGGCACGATGCAGGCGCCCAGGGTGATGGGCACCGCCACGAGGAGCAGCCGGCGGAGGATCTCCCTGCCAGAGAGCGCGCGTGCCTGCGGATCCTGGCGGATCTCATCCAGCGCGTGGGCGGACTTGCCGTTCTGGATCAGCATGTAGAGCAGCGCGATGCCCTCGGCGAAGGTCGTGCCCAGCAGCGCGCCGGCGACGCCGAGCTCGATGCTGCCGTAGACCCGCGTCCCCACATAGGCCAGGGGCAGGGAGACGAGCACCCGGCCCAGCTGCTCGATGAGCTGGGAGACGGCGGTGGGCACCATATTGCGCAGCCCCTGCTGGTAGCCGCGATAGGCGCTCATGACGCACACGCACAGCAGGCTCGGCGCGATGGCGATGAAGCCCAGGCGCGTGGTGGGCCGGTTGTGCATCTCGGCCAGGACGCCGGAGAGTGCCATCATCAGCACGGAGGTGAGCACGCCGAGGATCAGCAGGATCCGCAGGGCCGAATGGAAGATACGGCGCGCGTTGGCGGGGTCTTCGCGGGTAATGTGGTGGGCCATCATGCGGGAGATGGCCACGGGCAGGCCCGCGGAGGATACGGCCAGCAGCAGGTTGTAGGTGGGGAAGACGATGGAATAGATCCCCGTGCCGTAGTCAGTGATGATGTTCAGCAGCGGGATGCGGTAGAGCACCCCCACCACCTTGCAGATGATGCCGGCCACGCCCAGGATGGAGACGCCGCCGACGATGGACTTTTGCTTTTGGGTCATAGCCGCTCCTTTCTGCCGGTCAGACCCTGCGCCACACGTCCGGGTGGAAGAACGCGAGGATCGGGAACAGCTCCAGACGACCCGCCAGCATCAGGATGCTCATGACCACCTTGGAGAAGCCGCCGAATTCCGCAAAGCCCGCGGCGCCCGCGCCGAAGCAGGGGCCGATGTTGCTCACGCAGGTCAGGGAGGCGGTGAAGTTACTGACGATGTCGAAGCGGTTGTCAAAGGAGATCAGCATGGAGCCCAGCAGCACCAGGGCGACATAGACAAAGCCGAAGACCGCCACCTGGTGCAGCATGCGCTCGTCGATGCCGCGGCCCTCAAAGCGCACCCGCTGCACGCGGCGGGGCGAGTAGGTGCGGACGATTTCCCGCCGGCCCTGCTTGGCCAGCAGCGCGATGCGCATGGTCTTCATGCCGCCGGCGGTGGAGCCCACGCAGGCGCCGGTGAACATCAGCATCAGGATGATGCCGTGCGCCGCTACGGGCCAGTAGGCCGTCGTGTAACCGTCGATGGTGAAGCCGGTGGTGGACATGGTGGTGGCCACGTTGAAGAATGCGTGGCGCAGCGCGTCGCCCACATTGCCCCCGTGGACGGGCCCTGCGATGATGCCGGTGATGATCAGGGCCGAGCCCGCAAACATGCCCAGGAACCAGCGCAGCTCCTCGCTGCTGGTGAAATCCCGCCAGCGGCCGATGACGATGGCGTAATAGAGCGCCAGGTTGATGCTGAACAGCGTCATGAAGACCGTGATGACGATCTCCACGGCGGGTCTGTTGTAATAGGCGATGCTGAGGGCATGGTTGCTGAAGCCGCCGGTGCCGGCGTTGCTGACCGCGTGGAGCGCGGCGTCATAAAAGGAGAGGCCGCAGCACTTCAGGGCCACAAACTCCGCCAGGGTCAGGGCGCCGTAAACGAGATAGAGGATTTTGGCGGTGTCGGTCATCTTGGGCGCGATCTTCGACAGCGAGGGCCCGGGGCTCTCCGCCCGCACCAGGTGCGCCGAGCGGCCCGTCAGCTTGGGCAGCAGGGCCAGGGTCAGCACCAGAACGCCCATGCCGCCGATCCAGTGGGTGAAGGCCCGCCAGAAGCCGATACCGTAGGGCATGGTGCCCTTCACGCCGTTGATGGTGTCCATGAACTGCCCCTCGGTCAGCACCGTGGCACCGGTGGTAGTGAAGCCGGAGACCGACTCGAACAGTGCGTCGACGAAATTGGGGATAAAGCCGCTGAGCACAAAGGGCAGCGCGCCGAAGACGGACATCAGGATCCAGGAGAGGGTCACGATGAGAAAGCCTTCCTTGGCGCGCAGGTTGGAGGTCTGGGGTTTGACCAGATACCGCATGGGGACGCCGAAGGCCACGCAAATCAGCGCGGAGGCCAGCAGGGCCGTCCAGCTGGGCTCGCGGTGGAAGGCGGCCAGCAGCAGGGAGGGGAGCATGCACAGGGCTTCGATCAGCAGGATGGTGCCCAGCAGGCGGATGATCAGCTTTTTGTTCATTTGCTGATCACCTCGTTGAGGTCGCCGATGCTGCTCTCGGTGGTGATGATGACCACGCTGTCGCCCTTCTCAATCGTGTCGTTGCCGAAGGGGACGATGACCTTGCCCCGGCGCACGATGACCGCCACGATGGAGTTGCGGCGCATGGTCAGGTCCTTCAGGGGAATGCCGATGTAGGGCTCGCCCTCCCGGGCGATGAACTCCATCGCTTCGGCCTTGCCCTCCAGCAGGCGGTAGAGCTTCTCCACCTTGGTGCCGTGGCCGCCGATGCGCGCGCGGACATAGCGCAGGATGTTCGCGCTGGTGATCTGCCGGGGGGAGATGATGCTCTCCAGACCCATGCGGCTGATCACGTCGGCGTAATTGACCCGGTTGTTCTTCACGACGACCTTGGGCACGCCCTGCGTGGAGGCGTAAAGACCCGTCAGAAGATTTTCCTCGTCGCGGTCGCTGAGGGTGATGAAGGCGTCCATGCTCTGCAGGCCTTCCTGCTCGAGCAGCTCCTGGTTGGTGCCGTCACCCTCCAGGACGTTAACCGAGGGCAGCTCCTCGCTGAGGCGTGCCGCCTTGTCGGGGTCGATCTCGATCAGAGTGACCTTCATGCCCAGCGGCGCGATGATCCGGGCCAGATAATAGCTGATACGGCCGCCGCCCAGGATCATCACGTTCTTCACCGCGTGGGTGTCCCGGCCCAGGTAGCGGAAGAAGTTGGTGATGCTCATCTGGTCTCCGGCCACGAAGACCCGGTCGCCGGGCTCGATGGTGTATTCGCCGGTGGGGATGGTCACCTCGCCGCCGCGCTCACAGGCGGCGTAGAGCACCCGGGGCAGCCCGGGCAGGCGTGTGTTCAGGTCCTTCAGCTTGCAGCCGGTGACCGCGTCGTGGGGCTGGGCGCGGAACTCCACCATCTCCACCAGGCCCTTGGCGAAGGACTCGATGTTGCTGGCGAAGGGGAAGCGCAGCAGGCGGCTGATTTCCAGCGCGGTGGCGCGCTCGGGGTTGACCGCCAGGTCAATGCCCATCTCATGCTGGAGCAGGGTCAGGCTTTCGTTGTACTGGGGGTCGCGGATCCGGGCGATGGCGTACTTGGCGCCCAGGCGCTTGCCCACCAGGCAGCAGAGCATGTTGACCTCGTCACCGGCGGTGGCGGCGACGAGGATGTCCGCGTGGTCCACCCCGGCGTCCATCAGGGTCTGCGCGTTCGCGCCGTTGCCGTGGACGCAGAGCACGTCCAGGGTGTCCTCGCAGCGCTGCAGCACGGCTTCATCGCTGTCGATCACCACCACGTCGTGGGCTTCGTTGGTCAGATGCTCGGCCAGGGTCGCGCCGACCTTGCCGGCGCCAACAACGAGAATACGCATAATCATCCTCACAATCAACTTTTTCCGGCAGCACAAAAAACGGGGACAGCGCAGCCGTCCCCGCTATTGTACCACAAGCCGATGATTTTTCAAGCCTTTCATACTCATCTCAGTCTATCATTACAAATCAAGAAACGGCATGCGCCCGAAGGTCCAGGGCGATCGGAAAGCCCTGGTCGCGGTCCGCAGAGCGCGAAATCCTTCTCTGATAAAGTGCAAGATAACTGAGTTGCGGATCAGGTGTATTCCCCGGTGTAGGGCCGGAAACTGACGTCCTGCTGGGGCGTGGCAAAGCTGCCGGCCAGGCTGCGGTTGCGGGTGACATTGAGCACCATACCGACGCAGGCCATGTTGGTGACCAGGTTGGAACCGCCGTAGGACAGGAAGGGCAGCGGGATGCCCGTGATGGGCAGCAGGCCCGTGGTCATGCCGATGTTCTGGATGACGTGGAAGAGGAACATGCCCGCGATGCCGATGATGATCAGCATGCCAAAGGGATCGCGGGTGTAGCGGGCCAGGTACAGCATCCGCCAGATCATCAGCGCGAAGGCCGCCAGCACCGCGGTGCAGCCCACAAAGCCCCAGGCCTCGCCGATGGTGGCGAAGATGAAGTCCGTCCAGTCCGCGGGCACATAGTTCAGCTGGTACCACGCGCCGTCCACGAAAGCCCCCTTGCCGGTGAGTCCGCCGGAGCCGATGGCGATCTTGCTGTTGGTCTGCTGATAGGCGCTGGCGGAGTATTCCGACGGGTTGAGGAAGGAGACGATGCGCAGCACGCGGTAGTCGGTGGAGCCGGTGATGACCACATAGCCGTAGACCAGCAGGATCAGGAAGACCAGCAGCGCGAGCATGATCAGGAAAACCTTGAAGTCCGCCTTGGCGAACCAGAGCATGAAGACGAACAGGAAGGCGATCACGAAGAAGGAGCCGGTCTCGCCGGAGAGGATGATGACGATGCTGGGCACGCCCACGATCAGCAGGATCCGGAAGACACTGCGCCGGTTGCTCATGGGCTTGTCGCCGGAGGAGAGCTCCTTGGCCAGCATCAGGATGATGGCCAGCTTGGCAAACTCCGTGGGCTGAATGGTGAAGCCCCATAGGATGTCCAGCCATTGCTTCACGCCCTGGGCGCGGTTGAAGACCCACACCACGGTGATCAGCCCCGTGGCGCTCCAGAAAATCAGCCGCGCCTGCCGCTTGAACCAGTGCAGGGGCACAGAAATCATGAAGGAGAGCACCAGCGGAGAGATGACGACGAACAGCGCCTGCCGCCACGCAGAGGAGGACTCGGCGATGTGGCTGAGCAGGGAGGCGCTGGACGAGGAGGAGGTGGAATAGGTCGCCACCGCCACCGCGTAGATGCCGAAGAGGCTCAGGGCGTAGACGATGGCGATCAGCGGGATGTCCAGATGGGCCCGGGCCCGCCGGTTTTCAGCGATCAATCGTCCTGACCTCCTTCATGCGGCGAAAGCGCAAGCGGCTGAGCAGGGAGGGCTTCTCGGAGCCGTACTCCGGGAAAGCGACCTTCTCGCCCCGCATGCGTTTCGCGATGCGGATCATGGCGCTGCGGACCTCGCAGTCCACGTCCATGACCCGGATGTGGTTTATCAGCGCCCGGTAGACGCTGCGGTCGTCGGGGATTTCCCCCAGCAGGGGGTAACTGAGGCGGATGGCGGCGGCCTTGGCGGGGAGCATCTCCTTGGCGCGGACCAGGTCGGGGATCAGCCGGTTGACAATCAGCTGCGGCCTGGGGAGCTCCTTGCCCGCCAGGAAGGCGCACAGGCGCTTGGCGTCCTGGATGGACACGTCGTCGGGGGTCAGCACCACGACCGTGTGGTCCGGGTGGCACTGGGTCAGGATCCGCAGATTGCGCTCCAGGCCTGCCGGGCAGTCGATGATCACGTGGTCGAAGCTGTCCCGGAGGTCTTTGATGATGCCGTCGAACACCTTTGGCTCCAGGTCCTTGGCCCGGGCGAACTGGGAGGCGGCCAGCAGGCGCAGGTTCTCCTCCTCCGGCACGCGGATCAGAGCTTGCCGGATCGAGCAGCCCTTGCGGGCCACGTCCATCAGGTCGTAGACGACGTTGTTTTCCACGCCGAGGATCGTGTCCTGGCACTTCAGGCCGATGTCCGCGTCCACGATGCAGACCTTGCTGCCCATCCGGTTCAGGGCCGTGGCTGTCCCGGCGCTCACGGTGGATTTGCCGACGCCGCCCTTTCCGGACGCGATCAGCCATACGCTGCCCATGGTGTGTCTCCTCCTGTCTGCGGGTCTGTAATACGCATCTCAGTCAAGCATGGCAAGTGGTTGGAAAAGGGATTTCGCGGTCTGCGGACCGCGACCAGGGCTTTCCGATCGCCCTGGACCTTCGGGTCCATCCCGTTTCTTGACTTGGGACACTTACCTGAGAATGGTATAAGCGGCGTCAGGGCGCCAGGGTGTTCGCGAAGGGCAGATTGTAATCCACCGTGCGAAGGGTTTCCATGTCCAGGTAGTTCTGGATAAAGTCGCGCGCGGCCATGGAGGCGTACACGCCGCCGTAGCCGTGGGGGATGAAGACCACCATGGCGATCTCCGGATTGTCCTTGGGCGTGAAGCACACGAACCAGGCGTTGTTCTCCAGGTCGATGCTGGTCACCTGCGCGGTGCCGGTTTTCGCGGCCAGCTGGCCGTAGTACTTCCAGCCCTTCTTGATGAACTTGTTACCGGTACCGCCGTCGTCCACCACGCCCTCCATCCCCGTGCGCAGCAGGCTCAGGTGTTCGTGCCCGTTCTCCAGCTGATTGACCAGCTGGGGCTCGCGCTGGCTGAGGATCTCGCCCGTGGGGGAGATGATGGAGTCCACCAGGGAGACGTTGTACACATAGCCGTCGTTGGCCACGGCGCACACATAGCGCGCCACGGCGATGGGCGTCAAGGTGGTGACGGACTGGCCGATGGCCGTCAGAATGGTCTGGCCGCCGCCCCATTTGATGGTGTTCATGTAATTGTAGGTGTCGCCGATGATGGACTGGGTGTAGACCATGGCCTTCGTCATGGACAGCTCTTCCATCAGGATCGTGCGCATGTTGTCCAGCCATTCGGACTGGTTGTAATTGACGGCCATGTCCATCAGGCGCTTGGCGCACACAGACAGGCGCTCGTCGTCGTAATCCAGGCCCCGGGAGGCGCCGCACTCCCGCAGATGCTTCTTGATGGCGTTGAAGACGATGATGGGCAGCGAGGTGTCCTGGCTGGCCTCGCCCATGTCCTTGGAGGGGTCGTACAGCGTGTTCTGACAGCCCACCACGGAGCGGACCTCGCCAGGCAGGTCGATGCCGGTGCGGTAGGTCAGGCCGAAGAGGGTGGCGTAGCGGTACAGCCGGTCCTCACCCAGACGGGACCCCAGCTCATAGAAGAAATAGTTGCAGGAGTTGGACAGGCCCTCGACGATGGTCTGGTACTGGTGCTGCCAGCGGTTGTTGGCGCTGATCCAGCACTTGGGCGCCGTGCTCACGTCGGCGTTGTACTTCGTGTAATAGCCCATGTCCGAGATGTATTCCTCCGGCCCCAGCTCCCCTTCGTTCAGGGCGCCGTAGCCGGTGACCATCTTGAAGATGGAGCCCGGGGTCCCCCGGGCGTGGATGCCGTAGTTCAGTAGCAGGTTCCGCTCGTCGGACAGGATGGCCACGGCGCTCTGACCGCCGGCGACCAGCGCGTTCAGGTCATAGGTGGGGTAGTTGGCCATGGCCAGCACCCGGTCCTGCATGTCCAGCACGATCATGCAGCCGTGGGTGGCCAGCTCCATGCCGTAGCGGTCCCAGTTGCGGTCGGTGATGTCGTTCTTGTTCTCCTCCAGCCACTTGTCGTCGACCATCTTGTTCTCTTCAAAGTTGCGGATGTAGACGACGTTGTCGGCGACGGCCTTCTCCGCGTACTGCTGCAGGTTGGAGCGCAGGGTGAGCTTGACGGTGTTGCCGTCGGTGGGCTCCACATACTCCAGCTCGCGGACGATGGTGGACATCTGGTCGCGCTCCACCACGCGGTAGCCCTGGCGGGCGGCGGAGTTCTGGGTCAGCCAGTCCTCCATCGAGGACTCGATGCCGTCGCGGCCGATGGTGTCGTTGTAGGAATAGCCCTTGGCGCGCAGGGTGGTCCACATGGACTGGGAGGGGATGGCGCCGATGTAGCCGATGACCTGGGCGGCCAGGGTGGACTTGGGATAGACCCGCTTGGTGCCGACCTCGATCTCCATGCCGCTGAGGACCATGGACTTGGTCTCCACCTCGATGACGGTCTCATAGCTGACGTCCCGGGCGATGACGATGGGCTGCGAGTTGAAGATGTTCATCTGCATCTCGCAGTAGATGGCCATGACCTTGCAAATGGTCTCCTCGTCCAGGTCCGGATCCACGGCCGCGAACTGGAAGCGCTCGTACAGGCGGTCATAGCACGACTGCGCGGTGGGATATTTGGAAGCGGAGAGATAGTTGTTGCTGCGCCACTGGGATTCCCGGGTGGCCAGCACCGTGTCCGAGACACCGGAGCCGAAATTGAACTGCCATTCGCCGGTCTCCGCGTTGCGCTCCATGTTCAGCTTCAGGGCCATGCTGCCGCCGTTGCTCTCGATGATGTCGATGGCCTGCAGGATCGACTCGGTGAACTTGCGGTAGGCCGCCGCGCTGGTCTGGGAGCCGTCCTTGTAGAAGGTCACGTTGTAGATCAGCTGGTCCTCCGCCAGGATCACGGAGTCCGCGTCGATGATGTTGCCGCGCTTGCCGCGCAGCTTGATGGTCAGCGTTTTGCCGCTCTCGGCGTCCTCGGCGTAGACGTCCGAGTCCTCCAGCTGGAGGCGGACCAGGCCGGAAGCCAGGTAGGCAAAGCCCAGGAGGATCACGCAGGCCATGATCAGATACCGGATGCGGAGCTTTTTGTCCTGGTCGTTCACGTGCGGCTTCCTCCTTTCTTTTTCCTTGAAGGTCTTTTATGTCCCGGCGCGCGTCTGCGCGCCGTCAGCGGTTCTGCTTGCTCGTCTGATAGGGTTTGGGCTGGAGCTGGGTGCTGGGATCCGGGGCCACCCGCACGCCGAAGAGCCGGCGCAGCGGGAACATGATCAGCAGCGACAGCAGGGCCGTGGCCAGGATGTCCAGAACGGCGTTGCGGATAAAGATAATGTCGAACACGTCCTCCCGCAGATAGACGTAACCAATGTTGACGATCTCGTACACCAGCGTGTCCACCGCGGCGCACAGGGGCGTGCGGAGCCAGAAGGCCATGTTGCGCCCGGGCTTGCCCAGGCCGCGCTCGTATTCCAGCCGCTGCATGCTCTTGTCCGAGAAGATCAGCACGCCCAGGATGGCGATGACCGGGTAGAGGATCAGGTTCAGCAGGGGCACCGTGGGCTGCATGATTTCCAGCAGGATGCCGAAGATCATGCCGGCCCATATGGTGCGGAGCCGCTCAAAGCACACGGTCATGACGCCAAGCACGGCGAAGATCAGCCCGGGGGTCACGCCGCCGATCCGCAGGGAGGGCATCAGCGTGACGTGCAGCAGGTAGGTGAGCAGGACGACCGCCAGAAAGCACAGGAAGCGGTAAACGGCCGAGACGACCGTGTAGTGCTTTCGCGGTCTGCGGGGTTTGCTCATGTCAGTCGTCCTCCTCCAGATCCATGTTGACGGGGTTCAGGGTATTGCGCGGGGTGGGGGAGGGCGTGGGTACGGCGGTGGGCGCCGGCGTGGGCTCCTTGTAGTCCACGTAGATATACAGGATGCCGCTGCCGACGGGGGTCGGTGTCGGCGTGGGCCGGGGCGTGGGCGAAGGCGTCGGCGTGGGGGACGGGGTCGGGGAGGGCGTCGGCGTGGGTGTCGGCTCCACGCCCTCGGGCAGCGGCGTGGGCGAGGTGAAGGTCCTCAGCGAGCCGAAGCGGATCGTGGGCACGGGACGCGGGGTGTCCAGCGGCACCAGCGCGAGGCTGCCCCCGTCCCGGGATTCCACGGCGATGGGGTCCGGCTTGCACCGCAGCACGATGACATACTCCAGGTGCCGGAAGTCCGCCCTTGGCCTGACCTCGATGTAGACCTTGTTGCCCTGGATCTTGCGGGTGGATTCGGTGACCCAGCCGATGGGGATCATCTGCGGGAAGGACATGCCCACGCCCGAGGTCACGACCAGGTCGCCGGGGCGGGGCTGGTTTTCGTCGGAGAGATAGTACATCCGGCACATCGCGGTGCCGTCGTCGATGCCCAGGGTGCCCCGCACGGTGCCCTGCTCGCCGCTGGCCTTGATTTTCGCGGCGATCGAGGCCTCGCTGTCGATGATCGTGCGGACCGTTGCGTTGTTCTCGGTGACGGTCTCGGTGTAGCCCACCAGCGCGCCCTGAACGGTCACGGCCATGTAGGGCTCCACGCCGTCCCGGGTGCCGCTGTTGATGGTGAAGGTGGCGAAATAGTCGCCCTCATCCCGGTCAATGACCTTGCAGACGAGGGGGTGCATGATGGGGTTGGCGTTGGCTTCGGCCTGGAGCTCCGCAAAGATGGACAGCTCGGCCTTCAATTCATCCTCCAGCATGACCTTGGTGGAGAGGTCCTCCACCCGGGCTTCCACGGAATCGGCGGCCTGCTCCAGACTGGTCCGCAGCTTGACGGAGCGGAAGTACCCGGTGACCGTGTCGGCGAGCGAGTTGAAAAACCCGCGGATCGGGGGCGTGTCCCCGTCCTCGTCTGTGGCGGAGGGCGCCACGGCAAAGCTGCCCAGGACGATCAGCACCACCAGGGTGAGCAGCACCAGGGTGATCGCAATGCTCAGGATCCTGCGCGCGTGGGGGCGCGGGCCGCGGGCGGTTTTCCCGGCGCGGTCACCCAAGGGAGTGGGGCCGTCCAGGTCCGCCTCCTCCGGCGCGCTCCCTTCCTGCCTTCTCTTGCGGCGGCCGGGATTGACCGCGGGGACGGGCGGCGTGTCCGTCTCCGCGGCTTCCTCCGCGGACGGCTCGCGCTCGCCGGTGGGAAGGCCTTCGAGGATGGCGTCCAGCCCGTCGGCGCCCGGAATCTCTTCCGGCTCCAGCAGTTCATCCTCCTCGGGGACGTGCGGGTGCAGATCGGACATGGACGGCTTCACCTCCCTTCCTCACGCGGAAGCGGTCAGTCCGGCGTGGACTTGTAGCGCAGAACGACGACGGTCTCCAGATGAGCAAAATCGGCCAGGGGTTCAACGATGGCGTAGGCTTCACCGGCCTGCGCGCGCGTGGATTCGCGCACGACGCCGATGGGGATGCCCTTGGGGAAGGACATGCCGACGCCCGCGGTGACCACGACGCTGTTGGTTTGGGTCTTGCTGCCGCTGGGCAGGTGATACAGCCGGCACATGGCGGTGCCGTCGATGCCCAGCGTGCCGCGGATGGTGCCCTGGTCCCGCGCGGCGTTGGACACCAGGGCCACAATGGACGCCTCGCTGTCGATGATCGTCCGGACGGTGGCGCTGGTCTCCCGCACCGACTCGACATAGCCGACCAGGGCGCCGTTGCTGATTACAGCCATGGACGGCTCGATGCCGCTGCGGCTGCCCTTGTCGATGACGAAGGCAGAGAAATAATTGCCCTCATCCCGGCCGGTGACCCGGCAGGTGATCGGGTTGAGGCGCTGATTGGCGCTGGCCTCGGCGTAGAGACCCTCGTAGCGGGCCAGCTCCTTCTCATAGGCCTCCACCTGCATGAGGCGGTAGGTGAGCTCCTCCTCGCGGGCGAGCAGCTCGCTGTACGCGCTGCCGATGTTGGCGCGGCGGCCCAGGGAGCGGAAGTAGTCCTTCACGGCGTCCACGCCGGAGGAGAAGGCTGCCTGGACCGGCGAGAGCGTCCGGGACGTGACGCGCGTCACCAGGCCGATGGGGCCGAAGGAGAGCACCTTGCCGAAGATGATGACGAGGATCAGCGCCAGCAGGGCGGCGGTCACGGAAATGTTGACGGTCCTTCGCAGGGCCGGGTGCGCGTCCTTGAAGGTGCGGGGCTTCTGCCGCTCGAGCAGGCCGTCGCCGCGGAAGGTGTCCAGCACGTCGCTGTCATCGCGGCGGCCGTTCTTTCCGGCATAGATGGAGGAGACGGTCTCCTCCGGTTCTTCGGACGCGTCGTCCGGGCCTGTGGGGAGATCGCCGACGATGGATTCCAGCGTGTCTTCCTCAAAGTCCTCGTCATAGTCCGCGAGCGGGTCCGGCGGCCCGGCGGGGCGGTCCTTTCTTCTCTTGCCTGCCATGGTCGGTGTCACCCCCTTTCGGACCGTTTCGGATCAGGGCTGCAGATTGACGCCGGAGTGCGCCACGGCGTTGAGCAGGTCCTGGTTCTCGATGAGATAGCCCATCCCCATGATGGTGGCGTCCCCGGGCTCTTTGGCGGTGAGCACCGGGATGCCCAGGTGGGTCGCGATAAACTTGTCCAGCGCCAGCAGCTGGCACGCGCCGCCGGTCAGGTGGATGCCCGAGCGCATGATGTCCGCGGAGAGCTCCGGCGGCGTGCGCTCCAGCACCCAGCGGACCGAGGCCAGGATGGCCATGCAGGGCTCGGTCACCGCGTCGTGGGCCTGGGCGGCGGTGAACTCCACGTCCATCACCCGGGCGGAGAGCAGATCGAAGCCCCGGACATGGGCCACGGTGTTGGAACCGGTGACCGGCGTCGCCGCGGCCAGGTCCTTTTTCAGCTCCTCCGCGGTCCGCTCGCCCACCAGCATGCTGGAATTCTTTTTCAGATAGTTGATGATGGCCTGATCCATCTTCTCGCCGCCGACCTTGACGGACTGCGCGACCACGATGCCGCCCAGGGAGACGATGGCCGAGTCGGTGGTGCCGCCGCCCACGTCCACCACCATGGAGCCCACCGGGTCATAGACCGGCAGACCCGAACCGATGGCGGCCGCCAGGGGCTTTTCCACAAAGATGACTTCCTTGGCGCCGGCCATGTTGACCGCTTCCTTCACCGCCTTGCGGGAGACCTCGTCCATGGCCACGGGGATGCTGACCAGCGCCCGGGGCCGGGAGAGGTGGCTCGCGCCGATGGCCTTGCGGATGAAGTAGCGCAGCATGACCTCGGTGGCGTCGAAATCCGCGATGATGCCGTCCTTGAGGGGGCGGACCGAGCGCAGGGTGTCCTTGGTGCGGCCGATCAGATACCGGGCTTCGTCGCCCACGGCCCGGACGGAGCGGCGGTCGCGGGCCTCCACGACCACGACGGTGGGCTCGTTGATGACGATGCCTTTGCCCCGGACATAGACCATGGTGTTGACGGTGCCCAGATCGATGGCGATATCGGGTGCTCTGAACGGCAAAACGATCCCATCCTTACTTTATGATTGATACGCGTTAGGGAAGGCCCGCAGCCCGCACTGCTGCAGCAGGCGCCGGGTCAGGGGCAGCGGCAGGCCGATGATGCCGGAGGGCGTGCCCCGCACCTCCTCGATCCAGGCGGCCGCGCCGCCCTGCAGGGCGTAGGCCCCGGCCTTGTCCATGGGCTCGCCCGTGGCGATGTAGGCGTCGATCTCCGCGTCGCTCATCTCCCCGAAGCGGACTTCGGAGGCGTCCAGGCCAGCGTACACATCCCCGGCGGCAGAGACACAGCACACGCCGGTGTACACATGGTGCTCCCGCCCGGCGAGTAGCCGCAGCATGCGGTGCGCGTCCGCAGCGTCCGCCGGCTTGCCCAGCGGGACGTTGTCCACGGCCACCAGCGTGTCCGCGGCCAGGATGACGCAGCCCGGGTGGAGTTCGGCGGCGGCCAGGGCCTTGCGCCGGCTCAGCGCCTGCACGGCTTCCATGGCCCCGGCGTCGGTGTGCTCGTCGACATCCGCGGCGGCCACGGTGAAGCGGAAGCCCAGCCTTTTCAGGAGTTCCTGGCGGCGGGGCGAGGCGGAAGCGAGGATCAGCTCGGGCATGGACGGTCAGCCTCCAAAAATAAATGTCCAAATTGCATTATACCACAATTCATGTGCCGTGACTACCCTTCGGTGAAAATTCATCGAATTGATACGATTGTGAACGGCGCACGAAAAACGCGTCCCCCGGGGATCGGGAGACGCGCGGTCCGGTGCTGTCAGGCGCCGGTGACCAGGGCTTTGAGGACCTCCACCATCTTCTCCATGGAGGAGACGGGGATCAGCTCTTTGCGGCCGTGGAAGTTGTAGCCGCCGGTGGACAGGTTGGGGCACAGCAGGCCCATGTAGCTGAGCCGCGCGCCGTCGGTGCCGCCGCGAATGGGGGAGATGACCGGCTCCACGCCGCAGGAGCGGAAGGCCGCGCAGGCCTTGTCCACGATGTCCATCCGGGTCTCGATCAGCTCCCGCATGTTGCGGTAGGATTCGCGGATGACGCACGCAACCGTGCCCTCGCCGTAGCGGGCGTTGAGGAAGGCGGTGATGCGCTCGGCGGTGGCGATGCGCTCGGCAAACTTCTCCGCGCTGTGGTCGCGGATGATGTAGACCAGCTCTGCCTGCTCCTCGTCGCCGCTCATCTGGCAGAGATGGTAAAAGCCCTCATAGCCCTCGGTGTGCGCGGGAATCTCCGCCGGCGGCAGCAGGCTGTTCCACTCCATGGCGATCAGGGCCGCGTTCTTCATCTGGTTCTTGGCCTCGCCGGGATGGATGTTGACGCCGCGGACGGTCACCCGGCAGGAGGCGGCGTTGAAGTTCTCGTACTCCATCTCGCCCAGCGGGCCGCCGTCGACGGTATAGGCGTAATCGGCGCAGAAACCGGGCACATCGAAGCGGTCCGCGCCGCGGCCGATCTCCTCGTCCGGGGTGAAGCCGATGCAGACCGTGCAGTGCTCCGGGGCGTCCGGCGCGGTCAGCAGGGCGGCCAGCTCCATGATCTCCGCCACGCCGGCCTTGTCGTCCGCGCCCAGCACGCTGGTGCCGTCGGTGACGATCAGCTCCCGGCCCTTCAGGGAGGGAAGGAAGTCGAAGCCGTCGATCACCACGCCGTTTTGCAGACGGATCGGGCCGCCGTCATAGCAGGGGATGACCTGCGGATGCGTGGGGCCCTTGACCCCGTCGGAGGTGTCCATGTGCGCGATCAGGCCGACCCTGGCGGGGTGGTCGCCCTTGGCGGGGATGGTGCCGTAGACATAGCCGTTTTCATCCACCCGGGCATCCCGGACGCCCATGGCTTTGAGCTCCTCGACCAGCATCCGGGCCAGCGTCCACTGGCCGGGGGTGGAGGGGCAGGTTTCGCTGTCCTCGCAGGAGGTGGTCTCTACCTGGACATAGCGGAGGAATCGTTCTTTGACGCTCATGGGTCGCAGCTCCTTTCAATGCGCCTGTTCACAGGCTGATCTGTCCGTTGATGGCGTTGAGGGCGGCCTGGATGCCGTCGGTGGCGGCGGACATGATGCCGCCGGCATAGCCCGCGCCTTCGCCGCAGGGGTAGAGGCCGTCGAGCCCTACCGCGCGCCCGTCCTTCTCACGGGGCAGGCGCACCGGGGAGGAGGAACGGGTCTCCGCGCCGGTGAGCACGGCGTCCGGCAGGGCAAAGCCGCTGAGGATGCCGTTCATGCGCGGGATGGCGTAGCGCAGGTCCCGGACGATGAAGTCCGGCAGCACGGCCCGCAGGTCCGCGGGGGTGACGCCGGGGCGATAGGTGGGGGTCACGCTGCCGAAGGCGCGGGTCTCCCGCTGCCGCAGGAAATCCTCCACCCGCTGGGCCGGGGCGCGGAAATCTCCGCCGCCGGCCGCGAAGGCCGCCTTCTCGATCTGGCGCTGCAGGGTGAAGCCGGCCAGGGGATGGTCGTCGGCGAAGTCCTCGGCGGTGACGCCCACCAGCAGGGCCGCGTTGGCGTTGGCGCCGCCGCGCGCGTGCAGGCTCATGCCGTTGGTCACGATCCCGCCGGGCTGGGAGGCCGAGGCGATGACCTCGCCGCCGGGGCACATGCAGAAGGTGTAGACCCCGCGGCCGTCGGGCGTGTGGATGTTCATTTTGTACTCCGCCGCGCCGAGGGCCGGGTGGCCTGCGGCGGGACCGTACTGGGCGCGGTCGATCAGCGCCTGCGGGTGTTCGATGCGCACGCCCATGGCGAAGGGCTTCTGCGCCATGCGGACGCCGTCGCGGTAGAGCTGGGTCAGGGTGTCCCGGGCGCTGTGCCCGACGCAGAGGAAGACCGTGTCGGTCTCCAGCAGGGTTTCTCCGGAAGCGTCCGCCAGGTACGCGCCCGCCACGTGCGCCATCCGGATCTCCAGGCGCGTCAGCCGGGTGGAGAAGCGGACCTCGCCGCCCAGCCGGATGATCTCCCGGCGCAGGTTGGCCACCGCGCCCTTGAGCCGGTCCGTGCCGATGTGGGGCTTGGCCCGCCAGAGAATGTCCTCCGGCGCACCGCAGGCGACGAAGGTCTCCAGGACGAAACGCTGCCAGGGAGACTTGGTGCCGGTGGTGAGCTTGCCGTCCGAGAATGCGCCGGCGCCGCCCTCGCCGAACTGGACGTTGCTCTCCGGGTCCAGGACGGCGTCGGTCTGCAGGGCGGTCACGTCCCGGGTGCGCTCCTCCACGGCCTTGCCGCGCTCGACGAGGATGGGCCGGGCGCCGGCCATGGCCAGGGTCAGGGCGCAGAAGAGGCCGGCAGGGCCTGCGCCGACCACCAGCGGCCTTTTCGCAAAGCGCGCAGGCGGGATGTCCGGGTGCCGCTCGACGGGCGCGGGCGCCGCAAGCCCGGGCTTCAGGCGCTTCAGGCAGGCGGGCTCATTGCGCAGGGCGGCGTCCGCCGTCACCACAAAGTGGACGTCCGCCTTGTCCCGGGCATCCACGGACTGCCGCACCAGCTGCGCGGACAGCACGTCCCGGGGCTGAAGCCGGAGCTTTGCGGCCACGGCGGCGGCCAGGTCCTCCGGCCGATCATCCAGGGAAAGGGAAAGGTTGCCGACTCGAAGCATGCTGCTCTCCTCAGGGGCGGGCGTCGTCCGGAAGCATCTCGTAGACCACCATGTCGCCGACACCGTGGTTGCACACGTCGGCGCGGCGGAAGACGCCTGCGCGGGTCATGCCGGCCTTCTGCATCACCCGGCCGGACTTGGAGTTATCCGCGGCGTGCCGGGCTTCGATGCGGGTGTAGCCCACGCGGTCAAACAGGAAGGCGATCACAGCCCGGAGCGCTTCGGGCATCAAGCCCTGCCCCCACCATGGCCGGCCCATGCAGTAGCCGATCTCCGCGGTGGAGACCGGTCCGTTCTCCTGCGCGCGGACCACGGCGATGCTGCCGATGGGTTCGCCCAGGGATTTCAGTTCAAGCGCCCACTGGTAGCAGGTCGGGTCGTCATAGCGGGAGACCCAGTTCCCGATCACGAAGGCTGTGACGTGCTCGTCCGGATGGGTGGGCCAGGTGAGGTATTCCGTGACGGCCGGGTCGCCGGCCCAGTTGCGGAACATGGCCGGCGCGTCCTCCGGTGTGAAGCGCCGCAGGATCAGGCGGTCTGTCTCCAGACTCAGGGTGCCGAGATGGTTCATATGCGTTCACTCCTCGTGCCAGCGCAGGGACGCCGGATCGGTGAAGGCGGCCGCCGGGTAGTCCACCCGGGTCAGCTCCAGGCCGTGGGGCGGCGCGGTGGGCCCCAGGGCAAGCCGGTCGCCGGTGGCGACGGCCCGGCTGAAGGCGTCCGGCGCCAGCTTGCCGTGGCCGATCTCCGCCAGGGTCCCGGCGATGATCCGGACCATATTATAAAGGAAGGCGTTTCCGTGCAGGGTCAGGATGAGTTCCTCGCCCTGCGCGGTGAGACAGGCCTCGTCGATGCTGCGGATCGTGGTCTTCGCGGTGCCGCCGGCGGCCTGGAAGGCGGCGAAGTCGTGGGTGCCCTTCAGGGTCTCCAGGGCTTCCCGCATGGGGTCCGTCTCCAGCGCCACCGGCACGTGCCAGTGCGTATTGCGCCGCAGCGCGCTGGCGTGGCGGGCGTTCCAGAAGCGGTAGGTGTAGAGCTTGCCGGCGCTGAGAAAGCGGGCGTGGAAGGCGTCCGGCACCGCGGCGCCCTCACGAACGCGGATGTCGGGGGGCAGCATGGTGTTCAGGGCGAAGGGGTATTTTTCCGGCGGAATGCGGCTGACCGTGTCGAAATGCGCCCGCTGGCCCCAGGCGTGGACCCCCGCGTCGGTCCGGCTGGCGCCGGTGATCCGGATCGCCTCGCCGCACAGGCGGGTCAGCGCCTCCTCCAGCACCTGCTGCACGGCCAGGCCGTTCAGCTGCCGCTGCCAGCCGGCATAGGCGGTGCCGTCGTACTCGACGGTCAGCAGGATGCGGCTCACAGGGAGAACCTCCCGATGACGATGCCGCCGGGGAACAGGGTGCGCTCGGCGATGATCAGCATGATCAGCGCGGCCACCGCCATCCCGGCCAGGGCGTCGTCCACGGTCAGCTTCAGCACCCGCAGGCGCGTGCGGCCCTTGCCGCCGTGGTAGCAGCGGGCCTCCATGGCCATGGCCAGGTCGCCGGCGCGGCGGAAGGCGGAGACGAACAGCGGCACCAGCAGCGGCACCATGGCCTTAGCCCGCTTGATGAGATTCCCGGACTCAAAGTCCGCGCCGCGGGCCATCTGGGCCTTCATGATCTTGTCGGTCTCCTCGAGCAGCGTGGGGATGAAGCGCAGGGCGATGGACATCATCATCGCCAGCTCGTGGGCCGGGAAGTGGATCACCTTCAGCGGCGAGAGCAGCAGCTCCATACCGTCGGAGAGCTGGATCGGGGAGGTGGTCAGGGTCAGCAGGGAGGTGGCCAGTACCAGGAAGATCAGCCGCAGCGAGAAGAAGATCGCCTGATGCAGCCCCGCGGTCGAGATCCGGATGAAGGACCAGGACACCAGCGCGTCCGAGTCCGCCGGATTGGTGAAGAACAGGTTCAGCAGGAAGGTCAGGATCAGGATGAAGCGCAGAGGCTTCAGGCCCTTGACCAGCAGCTTGAACGGGACCTTCGCCAGCTTCGACACGAGGAACACAAAGAGCAGGATCAGCGCGTATCCTGCCAGGGTCTTCACCAGGAACACCGCGACGATCATGGCGATGGCCAGCAGGATCTTGACCCGGGGATCCAGGCGATGGACGGGACTGTCCACGGGGTAATACTGCCCGAGAGTGATGTTCTTCAGCATCCGGACACCTCCTTCCACAGGCGCAGCAGGTGATCCTTCAGCTCCTCACGGGTGTAGAGGTCGTCGGGCAGATCGACGCCACGGGCCCGGAGCGCGGCGCACAGCGACGACGCTGCCGGCACGCCCAGCCCCACCTCGGCCATCATCTCCCGCTGTCGGAAGATCTCCCGCGGCGTGCCCTCAGCCTTTAGGGTGCCGTGGGAGAGCACTGCCACGCGGGTGGCCAGCTGGGCCACGTCGTCCATGGAATGGCTCACCATGACCACGGTGGTCCCGCCCTCGTGCAGGTCCTTCACGATGCCCAGGATCCGGTCGCGACCGTGGGGGTCCAGGCCGGCGGTGGGCTCGTCGAGGATCAGATAGTCCGGCTGCATGGCCAGCACGCCCGCGATGGCCACTCGCCGCATCTGGCCGCCGGAGAGCTCGAAGGGGCTCTTCTCGGCCAGCTTGTCATAATTCAGATGGACCTTCTCCATGGCCCAGCGGACCCGGCTGTCGATCTCCTCCGCGCTCAGGCCCATGTTCTTCGGCCCGAAGGCGATGTCCTTGGCCACGGTTTCCTCAAAGAGCTGGTATTCCGGGTACTGGAAGACCAGGCCGATGCGCATGCGCAGCTTGCGCCGGTCCACTTTGTCGCCGTTCAGGTCCTCGCCGTCCACCAGCACCTGGCCGTCGGTCGGCTTCAGCAGGCCGTTCAGATGCTGCACGAGGGTGGATTTGCCGCAGCCGGTGTGGCCCACCAGGGCCAGGAAGTCGCCGTCGTGGACGGTCAGGCTGATGTCGTTCAGCGCGACCGAGGAGAAGGCGGTGCCGGGGGCGTAAACATGGCTCAGGTGTCTCAGTTCGATGGACATAGCCTTGCGCACACCTCCTCCGTCATCTCTTCCACGGTCATGATGCCCTCGGGCAGGGGCATGCCCGCCGCCCGGAGCTCCGCCGCCAGCGCGGCCATCTGGGGCACGTCCAGATTCAGCCTGCGCATCTCCTCCACCCGGGTGAAGATCTCCCGGGGCGTGCCCTCCATCGCGATCTCGCCGTCGGAGATCACCACCACGCGATCGGCCTGCACGGCTTCTTCCATAAAATGTGTGATCCAGATGACGCTGATGCCCTCCTCGCGGTTCAGCCTGCGCACGGTGCCCAGCACCTCGGCGCGGCCGGAGGGGTCGAGCATGGCGGTCGCCTCGTCGGCGATCAGGCACAGGGGTGCCATGGCCAGGATGCCCGCAATCGCCACCCGCTGCTTCTGTCCGCCGGAGAGGGTGTGGGGCGCGTGCTCAGCATAGTCGGTCATCCGCACCGCCGCGAGGGCCTTGTCGATGCGCGCGAGCATCTCGTCGTGGGGGACGCCTAGGTTTTCCAGCCCGAAGGCCACGTCCTCCCGGACCACCGTGGCCACGATCTGGTTGTCGGGGTTCTGGAAGATCATGCCCGCGCTGCGGCGGATGTCCCAGATCCTGTCCTCGTCGGTCGTGTCCATGCCGCAGACGGTGACCTTGCCCTCCGTGGGGATGTAGAGGCCGTTGAGCAGCTTGGCCAGGGTGGATTTGCCGGAGCCGTTGTGTCCCAGCACGGCAACAAACTCGCCGGGCTTCACCCGCAGCGAGACTTTTTTCAGCACCGGGGACGGGCTCTCCTCATAGGTGTAGCTCACGTCCTCCGCCAGGATCCGGTACGCTTCCGACATCGTTTCGCCCTCCGTATTCAGCGTCAACGCGGGTATTGTACCACAAGGCGGGACGGCGCGCAAGAAAAGAATCGGAACGGGCCGAAATTCCCTGCGAACAGCGGCAAAAAAGCCAAAAATCGCGGTTGACAAAACCCTTGCTTGCGTCTATAATAACAGGCGGTCACATTTTGGCGGACCGGAACGGGAGGAAACAGGAAGCGGCATGAAGCTGGACGTATCGCGGGCGCTGAAGCAGCCCGGGGAATCCTTTCCGCTGGATGCGGAGCAGGCCATTGCTCCTCAGGAAATCGGCGGAGAGACGGTCCGGTTTGACCCCGTGAAACTGCGGGGGACATACATGGCGCTGGAGGACGGCCGAATCGCCGTTCACTGCACCCTGACCGCGACGGCGCACGCCCGGTGTGCCAACTGTCTCGCGCCCGCCCATGCGGATGTGCGGGAGCCGGTCGAGGAGCTGTTCCTGCTGGGGGGAGACCCCGGGGACAGCGAGATCTTCACCTACACGGGCCAGGAGATCGACCTTGAGCGTCTCGCCATGTCCTATGCGGTTCTGGGCCTGCCCATGCGGTTCCTCTGCGGACCCGACTGCGACAGGGCGCCGGAATTCCGGGACGCGGACGTCGATGTATGCCTTTGCCAGAAGGAACTGCCGGGTCAGCGTCCTTTTGCGGCATTGAAGCAGCTGCTTGAAAGCGCTGACTGAACGACAAAGGTTGAGGAGGTGGAAACATGGCAGTACCGAAGGGGAAAGTATCCAAAGCGCGCAGGGACAGCCGTCGGGCGAACTGGAAGCTCAGCCTGCCGGGCATCACGGAATGCCCCCAGTGCCACGAGATGAAGCTCACCCACCGGGTTTGCAAGAATTGCGGCTACTACAACGGCAAGCAGGTTCTGAAGGTTGACGCGGAGAAGGCCTGAGAATCTGTAAGCACAATATGGTCTCGCAGACGAGAGAGGAGTACCCCGCGGGGCACGGTCAGAGAGGGCGGATCACCGGCTGAAAGTCCGCCTGCGCAGCGGTGGGGGAAGGTCGCTTTCAGCAGAGAACGGGGTGAACGCGGACATCCGCCTGAGCCCCGTGCGGGTGCGCCCGTTACCGCGCACAATGAGGCAGACCCCGTCTGCGAACAAAGGTGGTACCACGGAGCAGCTCCGTCCTTCGGGATGGCGCTGCTTTTGTTTTTCCGGGACGGCTGTTGCGGAAGGGAGGGAGATCGCGGTGGATGTTCAGCGGATGCTGAGCCGGCTGCTCAATGCCGGCACACCGCTGCTTGTCGTCGGCGCGCTGCTGGTCTTTCTCTCCAAGAAGATCGCGGCGCGCTGGCCCGAGGAGCAGCGTGAAAACGCGAACCTGATCGCCAAGGGGATCGGCGCGGCGCTGGCGGCGGCCGGCGCGCTGCTGATCCTGCTCACCACATGACACGGGAAAAGGAGAGACAGAAGATGGAAAAGCAATTCAATGTCCAGGAGATGGAATCCCGCTTCAACCCCCAGGGCATCGAGGCGGAACTGTATAAGGAATGGGAGGAGAGCGGCGCCTTTGTCGCCCACCGTGTGGAGGGAAAGAAGCCCTTCACGATCGTGATGCCGCCGCCCAACATCACCGGCCAGCTGCACATGGGCCACGCGATGGACAACACCCTGCAGGACGCCGCGATCCGCTATCACCGCATGAAGGGCGACCCCACCCTGTGGCTTCCCGGCACTGACCACGCGGCCATCGCCACGGAGGTCAAGATCGTCGACGCGATGCGCAAGGAAGGCCTGACCAAGGACATGATCGGCCGGGATGCCTTCCTGGAGCGGGCCTGGGCCTGGAAGAAGGAGTACGGCGGCCGCATCACGACCCAGCTGCGGCGCATGGGCACCTCCTGCGACTGGAGCCGGGAGCGCTTCACCATGGACGAGGGCTGTTCCAAGGCCGTGCGGGAGGTCTTCTGCCGCCTGTATGAGAAGAACCTGATCTACCGCGGCAGCCGCCTGGTGAACTGGTGCCCCTGCTGCGGCACCTCCCTGTCCGACGCCGAGGTCGAGTATCAGGAGCAGGACGGCCACTTCTGGCATCTGCTCTATCCGGTGAAGGAGACCGGCGAGATGCTGGAACTGGCCACCACCCGCCCCGAGACCATGCTGGGCGACACCGCCGTGGCCATCAACGAGGCGGATGAGCGCTATGCGCACCTCCACGGCTGCCATGTGATCCTGCCGCTGGTGGGCAAGGAGATCCCGATCGTCTGCGACGAGCACGCGGACATGACCAAGGGCACCGGCGTGGTGAAGATCACCCCCGCCCACGACCCCAACGACTATGAGGTGGGCCAGCGGCACAACCTGCCCGCCGTGCGCGTCTTCACCTACGACGGCCGCATGACCGGCGCGGCGGAGAAGGCCGAGAACGACGCGCTCTTCGCCTCCGGTAAGGCAGCCGTGGGCGAGGCGCAGGTGCTGGACTGCGGCAAGTACGCCGGCATGACCACCCTGGAGGCTCGCAAGGCGATCGTCAAGGACCTGGAGGCCCTGGGTCTGCTGAAGTCCGTGGAGCCGCTGAAGCACGAGGTAGGCACCTGCTACCGCTGCCACACCACCGTGGAGCCGATGATCTCCCGCCAGTGGTTCGTGAAGATGGCCCCGCTCGCCGCGCCGGCCATCGAGGCGGTGAAGAGCGGCAAGACCCGTTTCGTGCCGGAACGCTTCAACAAGGTGTACCTCAACTGGATGGAGAACATCCGCGACTGGTGCATCAGCCGGCATCTGTGGTGGGGCCACCGGATCCCCGCCTGGTACTGCGACGACTGCGGCGCGACGATCGTGACCCGGGAGGATCCCTGCCGCTGCCCCAAGTGCGGCTCGGAGCACATCGCCCAGGACGAGGACGTGCTGGACACCTGGTTCTCCTCCGCCCTCTGGCCCTTCTCCACGCTGGGCTGGCCCGAGGAGACCGAGGACCTGCGCTACTTCTATCCGACCACGATGCTCGTGACGGGCTATGACATCATCTTCTTCTGGGTGGCGCGGATGATCTTCTCCGGCATCGAGCAGATGGGCGAGACGCCGTTCGAGACCGTGCTGATCCACGGCCTGGTGCGGGACGAGCTGGGCCGCAAGATGTCCAAGTCGCTGGGCAACGGCGTGGATCCGCTGGAGATCATCGACAAATATGGCGCAGATGCCCTGCGCTTCTCCCTGCTGATGGGCGTGAGCCCCGGCAACGACTGCCGCTTCGGCACGGAAAAGGTGGAGGCGGCCCGGAACTTTGCCAACAAGATCTGGAACGCCAGCCGCTTTG
>CAMKAE010000001.1 GCA_946410395.1 uncultured Clostridia bacterium | reverse complement strand
CCACATATTGGTATTTAATAATTGCGTAATATTTTGCTTTCGCTCTGTTTTCATCTCTCTTTCGCATCAGACTTCGGTTGCCGCTCTGAATCCTTTTATTCTTTTGCATGCGCGTCTTCATATTCATTATGCCATATTTTACCAGACTAAAGTCTTTCTTTCGGCTCAGAAGATCGGCGCTCCGCTTTATAATTTCTTAATATTTTCTTGTCCCCCCAATAATTCCCAGCACCAAATTGATGCCTATCCTCTTGACAGAACAGGCATCTGCAAATAACATATTATTTGGTTGTATTTGGCTTTGATGGACAAAAGTGTTCATCCCGGATACGGCCGTAAGGAGCAGTGCATATGGGTGTATTCTATACTGTCATCAAGATCCTGGGCGGCCTGGCCATGTTTCTCTATGGCATGCGGCTGATGGGGGACGGACTGAAGAGCGGATCCGGCGGCGCGCTCAAGGCCGTGCTGGCCCGCGTGACCAACCGTGCCTGGATGGCCTTCTTGCTGGGCCTGCTGGTGACCTGCATGATCCAGAGCTCCACCGCCACCATCGTGCTGACGGTCGGTCTGGTCGGCGCGGGCTTCCTGACCTTCCGGCAGTCTGTCGGGATCGTGCTGGGCGCCAACGTGGGCACCGCCATCACGGCGCAGATCATCCGCCTGATGGACCTGCAGGCCAGCGACGGGAGCCTGCTGCTGTTCTTCAAGTCTGAGAACCTGGCGCCCCTGGCCCTGACCGTGGGCATCATTCTCATCATGTTCGTTCACCGGCAGTCAGCAGGCACCGTCGGCAAGATTTTTATCGGCTTCGGCACGCTGTTCGTCGGCCTGATGAACATGTCGGCCGCCGTCAGCGGGCTCAGCGGCACCCTCAGCAACCTGCTGGTCTCCTTCGGCAACAATCCGCCCCTGGGCTTCCTCAGCGGCGTGCTGGTCACCGGCGTGATCCAGAGCTCCTCCGCCGTCATCGGCATCTTGCAGTCCGTGGCCAGCTCGCTCTACGGCTCAACCGCGGACTCGGTGCAGTTCTTCGAGGTCTTCGCGGTCATCGTGGGCGTGAACATCGGCGACTGCCTGACCACCTACCTGGTCTGCCGCATCGGCGCCCGGCGCGAGCAGATCCGCGTCTGCTTTGTCCATATCATCTATAATGTCATCGCGGCCCTGCTGATCTTCGCCACGATCGCGGTGCTGCGCGTCACCGGCGTGCTGAACGACGGCATCTGGAAGATGGAGCTGGACTCCGGCGGCGTGGCCAACATCCACGGCCTGTTCCGTCTGGCGCCCGCGGTGCTGCTGCTGCCCTTCAGCGGGCTGCTGGCCCGCCTGGCCGAGCGTCTCCTCCCGGACAAGCCCATGGACGAGGAGGACGCCGAGATCGAGATGAACCTGCGCGAGCTGGACATGCACCTGGTGAACAACCCAACCCTGGCGCTGGAGGAGTCCGGCCAGTTGATCGGCAACATGGCCGCCGTGGCGCTGAAAAACTGCACCTCCGCCTTCAACCAGCTTGAAGAATTCCACGAAAAACGCGATGGCAAGATCAACCATCGCGAAGAACTGCTCGACCGCATGGCCGACGCTTCCAATCAGTACCTGATTGCCATCGCCCCGCACGTCACCCGGAAAAAGGACTCCAACACGCTCAATTTCTACCTGCGGGCCCTGGTGTGCTTCGAACGCATCGGCGACCTGGCCGTGGACATCAACAAGTGCGCGGTCAAGCTCAATGACGCCAAGGATCCCCTCTCCGACGACGCCAAGGCCGAGCTCGGCGTGGCGGTCACCGCGGTGACGGACATCCTGCAGATGACGGTGAATGCCTTCAACGAGTCCTCCGTGGCCCTGGCCCAGAAGATCGAGCCGCTGGAGGAGGTCATCGACGAGCTGATCAAGGAGCTGCAGAGCCGGCACGTGGACCGCATGACCCACAAGCGGTGCAGCGGCGTGCGCGGCATCGAGTATCAGAACATTCTCACCTATCTGGAGCGCCTGTCCGACCAGTGCTCCGACCTGGCGGTCTATCTGCTCGGGCGCTATGACTACGCCATCGGCGGGCAGGAGCATCAGTACATCTACGACCTGCACCACACCGAAAACCCGGCCTTCCGCGCCGCCTTCAGCGAGAATCGCAAGAAGTACTTCGCCCTGCTCGACGCGCAGCAGTGAAGGGCCGGGTCACACCGCGAGCCGCAGCCAGTCAATGCCCGACAACCGGGCATTTTCTTTATCGTCCAACCACCAGGCTTCCGGATTGACCATCTCCGGCGCGAGGTCAAAGCGCTCCGGCGGGCACAGCAGGGCCATGGGCTCCCGGGTGCGGATGGCCCGCACATAGTCCGCCGGGCAGGTGATGCGGTGCTCGAAGGCCACGCCCCAGGGCTGCCGGTCCGGAGCGGACAGGTGGTTATCCGAGCCGCAGGTCATGTGCAGGCCGTAAGTCCGGGCATAGCGCAGGGCGCAGACGTCGTCGAGGGGCTGGTTGCCCTGGTTGGCCACCTCGGCCGCGTCGCAGAACTGCGGCCCGAGCAGGATGCGCCGGATGTAGTCCCGCTGGCGGAAGGGGTGCGCCTGCACCACGCAGCCGCCGTCGGCATGGGCCAGGGTCAGCTGCTCCTGGCGGGTGCACCGGGCGATCTCCGGGTGGGCCAGCAGCCATTCCGGCGGCAGGCCGTAGACCAGCCAGTCGTCCCCGTCAATGCTCTCCTCCCAGGCGAAAAACACCTGCAGGCCGATGCGGTCGCCCTCGGCCTTGGCGTCCTCATAGCCCTTGCAGAAGCGCCGCACCCATTCCTCCCAGGGCAGGTCCCGGGGCACGGCGCAGTTGCCGCGGAAGAAATGGTCGGTGATGAAGATGCCGTCGTAGCCCAGCTCCTTGTAGCGCCGGGCGTGCTCCGCGCCGGTGGACTTGCCGCAGGCGCTGCTCTGGCAGGTGTGCATGTGGGTCTCGTATCGATAGATCATGACTCTCTCTCCGTTTCCGCGCTCAGGCAGTCCGCCAGGGGAACCCGTCTGCAGACCACGCCCCCGTCCGCGCCGTGGGCGAGCACGCAGGTGTCCTTGAACCCGCAGATCATCGCCCGGCGTACCGCCTCGTCAAAGCCGCCGTTGAGCAGGCCGGCCTCGTGGGCGTCGCTTCCAATAATAATGCTCGCGCCGAAGCTGTTCAGCGCCTTCAGCAGGGGCAGCGCCGGATACACGTCCCGCCGCCAGCCCCGGTTCAGCGCCCCGCAGTTGATCTCGAACAGGCAGCCGGTCGCGGCCAGATATTCCATCGCCTCCAGGGCGGGCTTCAGGTAGCGCCGGTCCGCCTCGTCGAAGGCGGGGTGCTCGTGGTTGAAGCGGCTGATCAGGTCAAAGTGGCCGATGATGTGGCAGCCCGTCCGCTCGGCGACCCGCGCTTCCTCATCATAAAAGGCGGCGCACATCCGGTACCAGTCCCCGCCGTAGACCTCCCGGCACAGCTTCTCGCTGCGCTCGAAGGTCCAGTCGATCGCGGCGTCCTCCCCGTCGGCGCCGGTGAGAAAATGCGTGGAGCCGATGACGTATTCCGCCCCGGCCACGCTCTGCGCCAGCCAGCGCTGGTCCAGCTCCACGCCGGCCAGGATGTCCATGCGGCCGGCGTACTCCGCCCGCAGCCGCGCGATCTCCGTCCGATAAGCCGGAAAGTCCATGTGATAGGTCGGGTCCATATGCCCCGAAAAGCCCAGCTGCTCAAAGCCCAGCCGGTACGCAGCCTCCGCCATCTCCGCGGGGGTGTTTTTCCCGTCGCAGAAGGTCGTGTGGGTGTGAAAATTGGCCCGGAGCACGTGTATTCCCTCCTCTTGCGAATCATCCGTGGACCATCATAACACAGTGGCGCACCCAATTCAACCGTTGATTTACCCGGCAAAACGTGATAGAATGACCGTGACTTTTTCCGACGGAGGTGCCCATGGCGGAGCGAAAAGTGGGAATGATCTCCCTGGGCTGCAACAAGAACCGGGTCGATTCCGAGATCGCCCTGGGCCTTTTGCGCGACCGCGGCTGGGTCCTGACGCAGGACCCGGCGGAGGCCGAGGTGCTGATGGTGAACACCTGCGGCTTTATCGGCCCGGCGAAGGAGGAGTCCATCGACGCCATTCTCGAGATGGCCGCGTACAAGAAGACCGGCCGGTGCCGGCTGCTGGTGGTGACCGGCTGCCTGGCCCAGCGCTACCAGCAGGCCCTGATGGACGAGATGCCGGAGATCGATCTGCTCCTGGGCGTGAACCAGTATGAGCATCTGCCCGACGCCATCGACAAGGCGCTGGCAGAGCGCAGCCGCGGCATGCTCTGCAGCGACCCCAACACCTTCTACGAGCACAGCCGCGTGCTGACCACCCCGGCCTGGACCGCCTACACCCGCATCGGCGAGGGCTGCTCCAACCGCTGCACCTTCTGCGCGATCCCGCTGATCCGGGGCGCCTACCGCTCCCGGAGCGAGGACGCCATCCTGGAGGAGGTCCGCTGCCTGGCGCAGCAGGGCGTGAAAGAGCACATCCTGGTGGCCCAGGACACCACGCGCTGGGGCACCGACGACGGCAGCCGCAGCAAGCTGCCGGACCTGATGCGCAAATGCGCCGCCATCGACGGCGTGGACTGGCTGCGGGTCCTCTACTGCTACCCGGACGAGACCGACGAGCGCCTGCTGGACGTCATCGCCGGCACCCCCAACATCTGCAAGTATCTGGATCTGCCGATCCAGCACATCAACGACCGCATCCTGCGCCGGATGCACCGCCGCGGAGACTCCGGAGACATCCGCCGCTGCCTGCGGCTGGCCCGGGAGCGCGGGCTGACCCTGCGCACCTCAATCATCGTGGGCTTCCCCGGGGAGACCGAGGCGGAGTTTCAGGAGCTGCTGGACTTCGTGGCGGAGGCGGAGTTCGACCGGCTGGGCGCCTTCGCCTACTCCCCGGAGGAGGACACCCCCGCCGCTCTGCTGCCGGATCAGATCGATGAGGACGTGAAGCAGGACCGGCTGGACCGGCTGATGCGCCTGCAGGCCGGCATCTCCCTGAAGCAGAACCAGCGCAGGGTGGGGACGGCCGAAAAGGTACTGGTCACCGACGTCCGCGGCGCAAAGGCCCTGGGCCGTTCGGAACGGGAGGCGCCTGAAACCGACGGCGAGATCCGCTTCACCGCCCGCGAAGGCATCCGGCCCGGCGATTTCGTCCGGGTGCGCCTGACCCACGCGGAGCCCTATGATCTCACAGGAGAAATGCTATGAAGAATCTGCCGAACATACTATCCGTCTCCAGGGTGCTGCTGGTGCCCGTGATCGCGGCGCTCTTCTATATCCCCGGCTGCCCGGAGTGGGTGATCGGCATCGTGTTCAGCCTGGGCGCCGTCACGGATTTCCTGGACGGCAAGATCGCGCGCCGCAAAGGCCTGGTCACCGATTTCGGCAAGTTTGTGGATCCCGTGGCGGACAAGCTGCTGGTGCTCTCCACGATGATCCTGCTGGTGCACGCCGGCCAGGTTCCGGCCTGGTTCACGGTGCTGGTGCTGGCCCGGGAGCTGGCGGTGGACGGGCTGCGGATGGTGGCCGTGGGCAAGGGCAAGGTCATTCCCGCGGGCTGGTCCGGCAAGATCAAGACCTTCAGCCAGATGACCATGATCCACTTCCTGCTCTACCTGGGCTGGACTGTCTTCTCCAACTGGTTCATCACCGCCGGCGCCGTCTGGGTGGGGCTCATCACCCTGTGGAGCGGCGTGGAATATTTCCTCGACAACCGGGACATCCTGCGCGCCCAATAAGACTGTGTAAATTTCCGCCGCAGGCGGAAAACCGGGGCTGCCGCAGGTTGACTTTTGCCGGAATTTGCTATACCATAGCATATGGCATATTCCGGCTTTTTGTGTGCCGGAAAATCCTTGATCACAATGACGGAGGCATCCCATGAAGATCAGAATTGTGGCCCTGCTTCTCTGTGCAGCCCTGCTGCTGGGCGTTACCACCGCCCAGGCGGAAACCTTGCTGACCCTGCAGGTCAACGGCAACACCGCGCTGCCCGACGGCACCTGGGAGACTCAGCCCCTGACGGTGGACTTCACCGTTTATCAGGACGGCGAGGCTGTCGGCACGCTGACCGCCTCAGACGGCAGCCGGATCGCGCTGCGCCGGGGCGGGACCATCGCCGCGGTCCCGGTGGCGTCGACCCTGCCGGAGGGCTGGCTGTTCTCCGAGCTGGGGTATGCGTTTTCGCTCACCGAAAATGCCCTGAATAATGCGGCCCTGGACGTCTGGTCCGACACGGGCATTTTCGTCATCTTTGCGGAGCCGCACGCGCGCTTCGTGCTGACGCAGGCGGAGCCGGATGAAACGGATCCGCGCTTCCCCATGCTCCTTGAAGCCAGCGACGACGGGCTGATCTTCCCCGAATTCGCCATCCCCACCGGCAGCTATCTGCTGCAGGCGGAGGACGGGCTGACGCTGCCGGTCGCACTGGAGATCACTGCCTATACCGGCCGGGAAGAGGACATCATCAGTCTGGACGCGCGCACGGCGCTCCTGCCCACCGCGGCTCCGGAACCCACGCCCGAACCCACAGCGGAGCCTACGCCCGAACCCACGGCTGAGCCCACACCCGAGCCCACAGCTGAGCCCACGCCCAAACCCACGGCTGAGCCCACGCCCGAGCCCACGCCTGAACCCACGGCTGAGCCCACGCCTGAGCCCACGCCCGAGCCCACGGCTGAGCCCACGCCCGAGCCCACGGCTGAGCCCACGCCCGAGCCCACGGCTGAGCCCACGCCTGAACCCACGGCGGAGCCCACGCCTGAACCCACGGCTGAGCCCACGCCTGAACCCACGGCGGAGCCTACACCCGAACCCACTGCCGAGCCGGTCATCAATCCCGCCGACGCGGAAGCCTGGGCGGCGGAGCAGGTCTATGCGGATCGTTTTTCCGCTGACCGGACAATGGTCTACGTCACGCCCCGGCCGCTGCAGGCCCTCCCCGGCGTGCTCGGAACAGGCACGGGCCTCATCCGGGTACAGGTGTTCTTTGACAGCAACCGGGACTCCCAGCAGAACAACACCGAGCTGAAAGCGGTGCTGGCGGGGACCGAGGTGGAGCTGATCATGCTGAGCCACCCCTCCGGCGAGGGCCTGGTCGCCTCCGTGGTCACCGCCGAGGATGGCATGGCGATCTTTGACGGCGTGCCTGCCGGCCAGTACAGCCTGCGGGTCGTCCTGCCCGACGGCTACCAGTTCACCGACAAGAGCCAGAAGGACATGTCCCTGCGGCAGAACATCATGAACGGCAGTTCCGCCCGTGTCTCCGAGAGCGATCCCTTCACCCTGGGCGAAGGCGGCATGCTCGAGTGCGGCGTGGGCGCCATCACCTACGGCACGGTCACCGGCATCGTCTGGGAGGATCTGAACGGCAACGGCATCCGCGATGAAGGCGATCCCGGCGTTTCCGACGTCCTCATGGAGCTTGAGGGTGTGCGCAACGGCACGCTCTACCAGGCCGTCACCGGCGAGGACGGCGCCTACACCCTGGACCGCGTGAAGCCCGGCGATTACTACCTGCGCTGCTATCTCCCCGACGGCATGATGTTCACCCTCATGAACAACACCGTCCGGCCCGCGCTGCGCACCTGCATCACCGGCGAAGGCCGCACCACCGGCCGCAAGAACCTGACCGTGGAGAAGGGCAAGACCGCCGCCGATCAGAACGTCGGCCTGGTGCGCGGGTCCTCGGTGTCGGTGGTGTGCTTCGTGGACAACAACCTCAACGGCATCTTTGACGAGGGCGAAGAGCCGCTGCCCGGCGTCATCGGCTTCCTGTACAAGGGCAACGGCAACGCCGAGTTCTCCAGCGTCACCGGCGGCGAGGACGGGACCATCGCCTTCGGCGCTCTTCGCACCAACACCTACCGCGTCAAGACCCGCATCCCCGAGGGCTGGCACTACACGCCCCGGGGCAGCGGCGACAAGGCCAGCCGCTTCTATGAGCCGGACCGGCGCGACGCCAACGTCAACAATGTCACCGTGACCGACAACGGCCAGGACATCGTGCTCTACCTGGGCGCCTATCAGTACGCCGCCATCAGCGGCACGGTCTTCATGGACAGCGACCTCTCCGGCGTCATGGACGCGGGAGAGCAGACCTTCCCCGGTATGACCGTCACGCTGCTGGACGAGGACAAGCTGGTCAAGGACACCGCCAAGACCAACGCCCAGGGCGAATACACCATCAAAGATGTGGTCCCGGGCACCTACACCCTGACCCTGACCGCGCCCGCGGGCCACGCCTTCACCCAGGACGGTGAGGGCAGCGTCTTCGTCAACCGTGGCCGGGGCGCGGGCTCCACGGACGCCTTCACCTTGGGAAGCGGCGAGGAGAAGCGCGGCATGAACGGCGGCTTCATCATCCCGGCCCGGCTCAAGGGCGTGTTCTACGGCGACGCGAACGACAACGGGGTCCGGGACGAGGGCGAAGGCGCTCTGCCCGACGCCTTCGTGCAGCTCGTCGCCGCGGACGGCACGACGACCAACGCTCTGCCGGACGCCCAGGGCACGTTCCTCTTCGACGCCGTGATGCCCGGCACCTATACCCTGCGCTGGGTGATCCCGGAGAACAGCTTCTTCAGCGCCTACGATCCCGCGTTCGTCAGCGTGAACGGGCTTGTGGCCGAATACGCCGAGCCCTTCGCCATCGGCTCCAGCCAGGAAGGCACCTTTGACGACGTGGGCGCCGTCACCACCGGCAGCATCTCCGGCAGCTTCTTCTTCGATGTCAACGCCAACGGCGTGCAGGACGAGGGCGAGACCGCCCTGGAGGGTGCCGCCTTCACCCTGGTGCCCGCCCGCACGGACCTGTCCGACATGACGGTGGTCACCGACGGAACCGGCGCTTTCGCCTTTGAGGGCCTGCGGCCGGACACCTGGACCCTGGCCCTGAGCCTGCCGGAGGGCATGGTGATCTCCCGGACCGCCGGGACGGAGCTGGCCCTGCAGACCGGCCTGGAGAGCCAGGTCCTGACCCTGGACTTCCCCATGGGCAAGGTCATCGCCGACCAGCACTTCGGCGCGGTGGTTCCCGCCGCCGTCGAGGGCATCGCGTGGATGGATGCGGACAACGACGGCCGGCGCACCGAGGCGGACCGCGCCCTGGCCGGAGAGACCGTGCAGCTGACAGACCTGGCCGACGGCTCCCTCTACGCCGAGGTGCAGACGGACAGCGACGGCGCCTTCCGCTTTGACGGCGTAATCCCCGGCGCCTATCAGCTCAGCTATGCCCTGGACGAGGTCACCCATCCCGCCCAGGAGGGAGACGGCACCTTTGAGGCCCAGGAGGGCGCCATGGTCTACGGGCCCTTCACCCTGACCAGCGGCGAAGTGCTCAGCGAGCCCGCCCTCGGCGTCGTGCGCGACACCGCCGTCGGCGGCATCGCCTGGTTCGACAACGGCGGCGTCTTCGAGCGCGTGGCCGGCGTGGCCGTGACCCTGACCGACGCCGACGGCGCGGTCATCGCGCAGGCCGAGACCGGCGAGGACGGCTCCTGGCAGATCGGGCAGCTGATGCCCGGAGACTACCGCGTGAGCGTCACCTTCCCCACCGGCTATGCCCCGGTGCAGCCCGGTGATCCCCGTCTGGACGGAACCGGCATGGTCTGCGTGCTCACCTCCTTTGAGGGCAACGGCGGCGCCAGCGACGTCTTCACCCTGGCTATGGGCGAGGACCGGACGGACCTGGACGCGGGCAGCGTGGCCCCCGGCAAGCTGGGCGATCTGGTCTGGCTGGACGTGAACGGCGACGGCCTGCAGGCCACCGATGAGTACGGCATCCCCAACGTGACGGTTCACCTGTACCTCGACGGCGAGGAGGTCGCCACCACGGTCACCGACGCCTACGGCTTCTATCTGTTCACCGAGCTCTATCCGGCTGCCTACACCCTGACGGCGGACGTGACAGGCGTCAAGCCCACTCAGGTCCGCACCGATCTGCCCGCCATCGCCTCCGTGATGGGTGAGGATGGCGTGTCCGCCCCCGTGCAGGCGCCCAGCGGCGGACGCAACTACAACGCGGATCTCGGCTTTGCGCCCCTGACCCCCGGCGTGTTCCCCGACGGCTATGGCGAAGGCATCACCCAGGACTGGACGAAAAAGGCAGAATAAGCCGCTTTCGCTCCGATCACAAAGAGAGAGGTGAACCGGTATGTCTCAACGAAAGAAAGGCTTGATCGCGCTGATCTGCACCGTTGTTCTGCTCGCCGGCGCGCTGCTCGCCCTGCATCTGACGGAGCCCCGCACAGAGGATTCAAATGATCTACTGAGTGCGGAAGCACAGAATAACGCAGAAACAAATGGTGCTTTATCCTCCTACCTGGTCGACTGGAACGGCAAGCGTTACCGCAAAAACTATAACGTCGAGACGCTTCTGCTGATCGGCTACGACAAGGACGTCCCCCTGAGCGAGCTTGAGCTGAAGGGCTACCAGGATGGTGGCTGCTCAGACTTCCTGCTGCTGGTGGTGATCGACCACGGCAAGGAGGAGATCCGCATGTGCCAGCTGGACCGGGACACCATGACGCCGATCCACACCCTGAGCGAGCTCGGCGGCCGTCCCCAGGGCACCAAGGTCCTGAACATCGCCCTGTCCCACTGCTACGGCAAAGACCTGGCCGCCTGCGACCGGAACACGGTCACGGCTGTCCTGGATCTGATGGATCACGCCTGGGTGGACCGCACCATCTCCATGAACATTGCCGGCATTCCGGCCATCAACCACCTGCTGGGCGGTGTGGAGATGGTGATCCCCGAGGATCTGACCGACCTCATCGGCATGGAACTCCCGGAGGAGCTGGGCAGCGTGGATGCCGCGGAGACCAGTGTGCTCACCGCCGGCAACACGGTCAAGCTGACGGACCGTCAGGCCGTGCTGGTGACCCGGGCCCGCATGCAGGTGGGCGACGGACGCAACGTCTCCCGCATGGCGCGGCAGAAGGAATTCATGAAAGCAGCCGCCAAGCAGATGCAGGCCATGGTGGCCCAGGACAGCAGCTTTGCAAGCACCCTGGTGGACGGCGTAGCCGATATCGCCACCATGGACATGAGCCAGGGCTGGATCGTCAACACCCTGGTTAAAACCTACAACTACACCGTGCGCGAACCTTACATCCCAGCCTCCACCCACACCAGCCGCCTGGTCTACCGCACTTCGCTGAACGAGCCCTACGAGATCGAGGAGTGCTATGTGGACGAGGAAGACCTCACGCGCTGGGTCATGGAAAACCTGTATGTGGAGTACGGAACCTGATCCTCTGGTTCGCACACCGCAATGTCTCGGAAAAGCTCTCCGGCCGATGCCGGGGAGTTTTCGTTTGCGTGCCGCCGGAGCGGCATCTGCATGACCTTTCCTTTTTTGGCGTATGCCCGCCCCAAAACCTTTCCTTTTTTGGCGTTTTGCGGTGAAAAAAGTAAAGGTTTTGGAAAGGCACAAGTAACGATACCCCGCTGGTCAGCGCAAAGTGATCCGCCCGCAGAAAAACCGCTTGCAATGCGGCCGCGCCCGTGCTATAATGCGCCGTGAAAGGCAATGACGGAGACCAACCCCGCGGCAAAACGGCTGTCTCAGAGAGGAACGGCAAGGTGAGAGCGTTCCGGCGGACGAAGCGGGCATTCCCTCCCGAGCTGCGCCGCTGAACGCTTCGGCCTGTAGGCGGCGACGGAATCGGCCCCGTGACCGGCATCGAGCGCATCGGACCGCGGTCCCGTGCGGAAAAAGGGTGGTACCACGCGGCATATTCGCCTGCGTCCCTTGTGCAGGGCGCAGGCTTTTCATTGCCTGCCCCGAGGCGATCAGAAAAAAGGAGGCTTTCATCGATCATGGGCATGAGAGAGACCATCGACCAGCTCAGAGAAACCCTGGAGCAGGAGCTGAACAAGACCGACAGCAAGCAGGCGCTGGAAAACCTGCGGGTCAGGATCCTGGGCAAGAAGGGCGAGCTCACCGCGCTGCTGCGGGGCATGGGCACCCTGCCGCCCGAGGAGCGCCCCGCCGCGGGCCAGCTGATCAACACGGCCCGGGAAAAGTTCACCGCCATGCTGGAGGCGCGCCAGGACGCCGTGCGCATGATGGAGCGGGCCGCGGCGCTGCAGGCAGAGACCATCGACGTCACCGAGCCGGTGCCGCCCCTGCCGCTGGGCAGCGCGCATCCGGTGAACCTGGTGATGAACGAGATGATCGACTGCTTCACCGGCATGGGCTTTGAGGTGGTGGAGGGCCCCGAGGTGGAGCTGGACCACTTCAACTTCGAGCTGATGAACATCCCGAAGAACCACCCCGCCCGGGACGCCCAGGACACCTTCTATGTGGACGACAACATCGTTCTGCGCACCCACACCTCCCCCATCCAGGCCCGCACGATGCTCAGCCGCAAGCCGCCCATCCGGGTGGTCTGCCCCGGCCGCGTGTTCCGCGCCGACGAGGCCGACGCCACCCACAGCCCGGTCTTCCATCAGATGGAGGGCCTGGTGGTGGACAAGGACGTCACCATGGCTGACCTGCGCGGTACGCTGAACGCCTTCGCCGAGCGGATCTACGGCAAGGGCATCACGACCCGTTTCCGCCCCTCCTTCTTCCCCTTCACCGAGCCCTCCACCGAGGTGGACCTGACCTGCGCGGCCTGCCACGGCAAGGGCTGCCGCGTCTGCAAGGGCACCGGCTGGATCGAGGTGCTCGGCGGCGGCATGGTGAACCCCCATGTGCTGGAGATGTGCGGCATCGACCCCACGGTGTATTCCGGCTTTGCCTTCGGCATCGGCCTGGAGCGCATCGCCATGCAGCGCTACGGCATCCCGGACCTGCGGCTCCTCTACGAGGGCGATGTGCGGTTCCTGGGACAGTTCAGGTGAGGAGGAGGAGAGCGCGATGAAAGTCCCCATGAAATGGATCCGTGCCTACACCGACATTCCGGTGGACGCGGAGACCTATATGAACAAAATGATCATGATCGGCGACGGCGTGGAGGGCTATGAGGCCCTGGGCGCCGAGGTCGAGGGCGTTGTGGTCGGCCGGGTGCTGACCTGCGTGGACCACCCGAACTCCGACCATCTGCACATCACCACCGTGGACGTGGGCGGCGAAGCGCCGCTGCAGATCGTCTGCGGCGCGCCCAACGTGGCGGCGGGCCAGCTGGTGCCCGTGGCCCTGGCGGGGGCAAAGCTCCCCGGCGGCGTGAAAATCAAGAAGGGCAAGATGCGCGGCGAGGTCTCCGAGGGCATGATCTGCTCCGGCGAAGAGCTGGGGTGTCCGCCGGAGCTCTATCCCAACATCTGGGAAAAGGGCATCCTGGTCTTCAACGAAGACCATCCCCTGGGCGCGGACGTGAAGCCCATCCTGGGCCTGGACGACACGGTCATGGACTTCGAGGTCCTGGCCAACCGCCCGGATTGCCTGTCCGTCTGGGGCGTGGCCCGCGAGACCGCCGTGGCCCTGGGCACCGCCTTCAAAAAGCCTGAGATCAAGGTCGTCGAGACCGGCAAGGGCGACATCCGCGACTATGTGAAGGTCGAGGTGCGCGACACCGACCTCTGCCCGCGCTATGTGGCCCGGGTCATCGACAACGTGCGCGTCGGCCCCTCCCCCAAGTGGCTGCGGGAGTACCTCTTCGGCGCCGGCATGCGCTCTATCAACAACGTGGTGGACATCACCAACTTCGTGATGCTCGAGACCGGCCACCCGATGCACGCCTTCGACCTGGACATGGTGGAGGGCCATCAGATCATCGTGCGCCGGGCGAAGGAGGGCGAGTTCATCACCACCTTGGACGGCAAGCAGCACGTGATGCAGGCCGGCCAGCTGGCCATCTGCGACGCGGTGAAGCCCTCCTGTGTGGCGGGCATCATGGGCGGCGAGGAGAGCGAGATCACGGAGAAGACGCATACCGTCATGTTCGAGTGCGCGGTCTTCGATTACGCCGCGACCCGCCTCACCTCCCGGGCGCTGGGCATCCGCACGGAGAGCTCCGGCCGCTTTGAGAAGGGCGTCAACATCCGCACGCCGCTGGAAGCCATGCAGCGCGCCTGCCAGCTGATCCACGAGCTGGACGCCGGCGACGTGGTGCCCGGGGTCATCGACCTCTACCCCAACCCCGTGCCGGAGCAGGTCGTCACCGGCTCCTGCAGGCGCATCGCCCAGCGCACCGGCGTGGACATCCCGCCGGAGGAGATCGTCCGGATCCTGGAGAGCCTGCACTTCGGCGTCAAACGCGACGGCGACCTGCTCACCTGCACCGTGCCGGAATTCCGGCAGGACATCACCGTGGGCGAGGCGGACCTGAGCGAGGAAGCCCTGCGCGTCTACGGCTATGACCACATCCCCGGCACCCTGCTGCGGGGCGAAACCACCCCCGGCGGCATCTCCGAACGCATGCGGCTGAAGAACGACGTCACCGCGCTGCTGACCGGCCTGGGCTTCTGCGAGATCATGAACTACTCCTTCGTCAGCCCGAAGAGCGTGGAGAAGCTGGGCCTGTCCGCGGACGATCCCCGGCTGAACATGCTGCCCATCCGCAATCCCCTGGGCGAGGACACCAGCGTCATGCGCTCCACCCTGGTACCGGACATGCTCTCCACCCTGGCCCTGAACATGAACCACGGCAACGAGCGCGCCGGCCTGTTTGAGATCGCCAGCGTCTTCGATCCCGTGCACCGCACGGCGGAAAACCTGCCCGAGGAGACCCGCAAGATGACCCTGGGCGTCTACGGCAAGACGGCCGACTTCTACAGCCTGCGGGCGGTGGCGGAGCGGATCCTGAACGCGCTGGGCATCGCCTTCGACGTGGAAAAGTACACCGAGCCCTACCTGCATCCCGGCCGCAGCGCCCGGCTGGTCGCCGAGGGCGAGACCGTCTGCGTGCTGGGCGAGGTGAACCCCGCCACGCGGGACGCCTTCGAGCTCTCCGCCCGGGCCTGCATCGCCGAGTTCGACCTGGACCAGTTGCTGCGCCTGCGCCGGCCCATGGGCACCGTGAAGCCCATGCCGCGCTACCCCGCCGTGACACGGGACCTGAGCCTGGTCATGGCCGAGTCCGCGCAGGTGGGTCCCCTGCTCAAGGACATGGCGGCCGCCGGCGGCAGCATCCTTGAGCACGCGGACATGTTCGACGTGTACCGCAATCCCGTGCTTGGCCTGAACCGGAAGTCCGTCGCCTTCTCCTTCGTCTTCCGGGCGCCGGACCGCACCCTGACCGAGGCTGAGGTCAGCAAGGCCATGGAGAAGATCCAGCGCGTCGCGGCCGAGAAATACGAGGCCGTGATCCGCGCGTAACCCGCACACCGCAGGGGCGCGGCATCCGTCATCCGTACGGAGCGCCGCGCCCTTGTTTTATGCCGCCGGTTTTGCTATACTGATGGTTGTTTCCATGAACCGATCCATTCGCAAAAAAACAATGAGGTAACGCCATGAATCCGATCCCTCCCTATCTGCGGGACGCCCTGGTTCGCGACTACGGCGAGACCCTGGCCGCGGAGATCACGGCGGGCTTCGTGTCCCGGCGTCCCGTCACGCTGCGGCTGAACCCGCTGCGGGGCGACCCTGCGGAGACCGATGCCCTGTTGCGGGCCGCCGGGCTGGACCCGCAGCCCGTGTCCTGGTATCCCGACGCGCGCATCCTGCCGGACGCGGACGAAAAGGCCGTAGAAGCCTTGCCCCTCTACGCACAGGGCCGGGTCTACCTGCAGTCACTCTCCGCCATGCTGCCTCCCCTGCTGATGCCGCTCAAGCCCGGCATGAGCGTGCTGGACATGTGCGCGGCTCCCGGCGGCAAGAGCACTCAGCTGGCCGCCCTCTCCGGCGGGCAGATCGACCTGACCTGCTGCGAGCGCGACCCCCTGCGCGCGGAGCGCCTGCGGCACAACCTGCAGGTCCAGGGCGCGCGCCGCGCGGTGGTGATGAACACCGACGCCCGGCAGCTGGATCCGATGTTCCGCTTTGACGCCGTGCTTCTGGACGCGCCCTGCACCGGCAGCGGGACCGTGCTCCTCGGCGAGGGGATCCCGCCCCGGCGCATGGAGCCCGCCTGGGTGCAGAAGACCGTGAAGACGCAGAAAGCGCTGATGCGTAAGGCCATCGCCGTCCTCAAGCCCGGCGGAACGCTCGTCTACGCCACCTGCTCGGTCCTGCGGGAGGAGAACGAGGCCGTGGTGCAGACCGCCCTGGACGCCGGCCTCACGCCGGAGCCGATCCCAGAAGTGCTGCGCAGCGCGATCCCCGCCCTGCCGACAGCCCTCCCGGAGGTGCTGTGCGTGCGCCCCACCTCCCTGTATGAGGGCTTCTTTGCCGCCTGTCTGCGCAAACCGCTGTCATAAGCTGGAAAACACGCCGTCCGAAACGAAACAGTAACACATTTTTTCACAAAAAGCCGAAAATTTGCCCGGAAAAGCCTTGCCGTTTGCCATAATTCGGAGTACAATAAAGGTGTTTCCCGGATAAATGTTCGGCTTTTTGCTTTCCGGGAGCTCTCTGATTCACTTCGACCGAAAACGAAGGAGACATCAACATGAAGAAAATCATCGCTCTGCTCCTGACGCTGGCCCTGTGCCTGTCCTGCGTGGCTGCTTTCGCCGCCGAGCCCGTGGCCAAGGAAGACATCAAAGTCGGTTTCATCTTCCTGCACGACGAGAACTCCACCTATGACCTCAACTTCATGAACGCCGCGAAGGAAGCCTGCGAGAAGCTGGGCGTCCAGTACCTGATCAAGACCAACGTGGACGAGAGCCAGGCCTGCAAGGAAGCCGCCCTGGACCTGATCGACGAGGGCTGCAACATCATCTTCGCCGACAGCTTCGGCCATGAAGCCTACATGATCGAGGCCGCCAGCGAGAACCCGCACGTGCAGTTCTGCCACGCCACCGGCACCCGCGCCCACACCGAGGGCCTGGACAACTATCACAACGCTTTTGCCAGCATCTACGAGGGCCGCTTCCTGGCGGGCGTCGCCGCCGGCATGAAGCTCAACGAGATGATCGAGAGCGGCAAGATCACCGCCGAGCAGGCGAAGATCGGCTACGTCGGCGCCTGGCCCTATGCCGAGGTGAAGAGCGGCTACACCAGCTTCTTCCTGGGCGCCCGCTCCGTCTGCCCCTCCGCCACCATGGAAGTGACCTTCACCAGCTCCTGGTATGACGAGGCCATGGAGAAGGAAGCCGCCGTCAAGCTCATCAGCAACGGCTGCGTCCTGATCTCCCAGCACGCCGACTCCATGGGCGCTCCCACGGCCTGCGAGACTGCCGGTGTCCCCAACGTGTCCTACAATGGCTCCACCGTCAGCGCCTGCCCCAACACCTTCATCGTGTCCTCTCGCATTGACTGGGCGCCTTACATGGAATACATGATCACCTGCGTGATGAACGGCGAGCCCATCGACACCGACTGGACCGGCACCATCGAGACCGGCTCCGTGCTCCTGACCGACATCAACACCAACGTGGCCGCCGCCGGCACCGTGGAGCGCGTTGAGGCTGTCAAGGCCGCGCTGCTGGACGGCTCCGTGCAGGTCTTCGACGTGAACACCTTCACCGTGAACGGCGAGCCTCTGACCTCCTACCTGGCCGACGTGGATTCCGACGCGGCTTACACCGGCGACACCGAGGTCGTGAAGGACGGCGCCTTCCAGGAGTCTGTCTTCCGTTCCGCCCCCTATTTCGATCTGGACATCGACGGCATCACCATCCTGGGCAACTGATCTGCCTGAACTGAACTGAATCCTGCAAGGGACAGCCTTGTGCCCTACGGCCCAACCTGTTCCTTGCAGTTTCTTTCATCCCGAACAGACCTGCTGAAAGGGTGACAGGCTTGAGCGAGACCATCCCTGCCGTATCACTTCGCGGCATCACCAAAACCTTCGGCCCGGTGAAGGCCAACGACCACGTCGACCTGGACGTCTACCGCGGGGAAATTCTCGCGCTGCTGGGCGAAAACGGCAGCGGCAAGACCACGCTGATGAACATGCTCTCCGGCATCTACTTCCCGGACGAGGGCACCATCGCCATCGACGGCCGGCCAGTGGTCATCGACTCGCCCCATACCGCCATGCAGCTGGGCATCGGCATGATCCATCAGCACTTCAAGCTGGTGGACGTGTTCACCGCGGCCGAAAACGTAGCCCTGGGCATGCCCGGAAAGCTGGACCTGAAGGAGACCGCCCGCCGCATCCGGGAGATCTGCGCCCAGTATGGCTTCGATGTGGATCCGAATCAAAAGGTCTATGAGATGTCCGTCTCCGAAAAGCAGACCGTGGAAATCGTCAAGGTGCTCTACCGGGGTGCCGACATTCTGATCCTGGACGAGCCCACCGCCGTGCTGACCCCCCAGGAAGCCCAGAAGCTCTTCAACGTGCTCCACGCCATGCGCTGCGACGGCAAGGCCATTGTCATCATCACCCACAAGATGCACGAGGTGCTGGCCATCTCCGACCGGGTTGCCGTGCTGCGCAAGGGCTCCTATGTGGGCGAAACGCGCACCAGCCAGACCAGCGTGAGCGACATGACCACCCGCATGGTGGGCCACAGCGTCAAGCTGGACATCGAGCGCAAGAAGCCGAAGAATCCGGAACCCCGGATCGAGGTCAGCCATCTGAGCGTCCGCAGCGCCGAGGGCGTGCTGAAGCTCAACGACGTGAGCTTCACCGCCAATTCCGGGGAGATCCTGGGCATCGCGGGCATTGCCGGCTCCGGCCAGAAGGAGCTGCTGGAGGCCATCGCCGGCCTGCAGCGCGTGGAGAGCGGCAGCATCACCTACTGCAGCCCAAGCGGCGCGCGGGAGGAGCTCATCGGCAAATCGCCGCTGGAGATTTCACGTCTCGGCGTCGGCCTGTCCTTCGTGCCGGAGGACCGCCTGGGCATGGGCCTGGTGGGCAGCATGAGCGTTACGGACAACATGATGCTGCGGACATACCGCAGCGGCCACACCGCCTTCACGCGCCGCAGGCAGCCCCGGGATATCGCTAAGCACGTCGTGGACGACCTGCAGGTCGCCACCCCCAGCCTGCGCACCCAGGTGCAGCAGCTCTCCGGCGGCAATGTCCAGAAGGTGCTCGTGGGGCGAGAAATCACCTCCGCGCCCACCGTGCTGCTGACCGCCTACGCGGTCCGCGGGCTGGACATCAACTCCTCCTACGTCATCTACGACCTGCTGAACCGGCAGAAGGAGAGCGGCGTCGCGGTGATCTATGTGGGCGAGGACCTGGACGTGCTGATCCAGCTGGCCGACCGCATCCTCGTGCTGTGCGGCGGCGAGGTCAGCGGCATCGTGAAGGGCACGAAAGCGAAAAAGAAGGAACTGGGTCTGATGATGACCCATGTGGGAGGTGAGCGGATTTGAGCAAGCACCAGCCTCTGCTGCACATCACCCAGCGCGGGGCAATCAAGTGGTACAAGGCGCTGCTGATCCGCGTGCTGGCCTTTGCGGCCGCGCTGGCCGTCTGCGGCCTCCTCTGCGCCATGGTGACCTGGGAAGGAGGCTCGGCCACCGCCGGCATGACGCTGCCCGAGCGCTTCGTCGCCTTCCTGCGCGACCTGTGCAACGCCATCGGCAGGATCGCCCAGGTGGTGTTCAACGCCTCCTTCAAGAGCGACCGCGTCGTCTGGAAAACCATGCACTCCACAGCCATCCTGCTGCTCCTTTCCCTGGCCGTCACGCCGGCCTTCCGGATGCGCTTCTGGAACATCGGCGCAGAGGGCCAGGCCCTGATGGGCTGTCTGGCCTCCGCCACCTGCATGATCCTGCTGCGGGGCAGCGGCATGCCCGACTGGCTGACCATTCTCGTCATCTTTCTGGCCAGCATCCTGGCCGGCATGATCTGGGCCGTGATCCCGGCCGTCTTCAAGGCCACCACCCGCACCAACGAGACCCTCTTCACCCTGATGATGAATTACATCGCCACCCAGCTGGTCGCCTTCTTCTGCGTGGTCTGGGAGAACCCCAAGGGCTCCGGCCAGATCGGCGTCATCAACCAGTCCGGCGAGTTCAAGCACTTCGGCTGGCTGCCCTCCATCTCGGAGATCTTCCCCGGGGTCGCGCCCTCCTTCAAGGGAAACAACTACCTGCTGAACATCGTGATCGTGGCCGTGGTGTGCGTCATCCTGTTCTTCTACCTGAGCCGTTCCAAGCACGGCTTTGAGCTGTCGGTGGTGGGCCGGAGCGAAAACACCGCCCGCTACCTGGGCGTCAAGGTCCGCTGGATCACGATCCGCACCATGATGCTCTCCGGCGCGCTGTGCGGCCTGGCCGGCATGCTGCTGACCGCCGGCAACGACCACACCCTCAACCCCACGCTGGTGGGCGGGCGCGGCTTCACGGCCGTCATGGTCTCCTGGCTGGCCGGCTTCAACCCCTTCGTGATGGTGTTCATGAGCTTCCTGCTCTCCTTCCTCTCCAACGGCGCCAGCGATCTGGCCACCAATTTCGGCCTCAACGCCTCCTACTCGGACATTCTCACCGGCATCATCATCTTCTTCATCATCGGCAGCGAGTTCTTCATCCGCTACAGGGTCCATACGCGCTCCTCCGCGGAATCCGGACAGGAGGTGGTCTGAAGTGAATCCGTTCTTCGATTTTCTGCTGGCCTTCATCCCCCGCGCCGTGGTGCAGGGCACCCCGCTGCTCTATGGATCCGTCGGCGAGATCCTCACGGAAAAGTCCGGCAACCTGAACCTGGGCATTCCCGGCATCATGTACGCGGGCGCCATCAGCAGCGTCATCGGCGGCTTCTTCTACAACCAGCACATTGTGGAAACGGGCGGGGTCATGAGCCCCGCGCTGGCCGTGCTCATCCCCTTCCTCTCCTGCCTGGCGGGCTCCCTGCTGATGGGACTGCTCTACTGCTTTCTGACCGTGACCCTGCGCGCCAACCAGAACGTCACGGGCCTGGCCATGACCACCTTCGGCGTGGGCATCGGCAACTTCTTCGGCGGCTCCCTGATCAAGCTGTCCGGCAGCGATCTGCCCTCCATCTCCCTGGCAGAGATCAGCAAGTATTTCCACGCGCCGCTGCCCTTTGCCAAGGATCTGGGCTGGTTTGGCGAGCTGTTCTTCTCCTACGGCTTCATGGTCTACCTGGCGATCTTCGTCGCCATCGTGGCCTCCTGGGTACTGAAGCGGACCCGCGCGGGCCTGCACCTGCGCTCCGTGGGTGAAAACCCCGCCACGGCCGACGCCGCGGGCATCAGCGTGACCCGCTACAAGTACTTTGCCACCTGCATCGGCAGCATGATCGCCGGCCTGGGCGGCATGTACTACGTGCTGGACTACGCCAGCGGCAGCTGGTCCAACAACGCCTTCGGCGACCGCGGCTGGCTGGCCATCGCGCTGGTGATCTTCGCCATCTGGCGCCCCGGCCTGGGCATCCCGGCCTCCTTCCTCTTCGGCGGGCTGTACATTCTCCACATGTACATCCCCACCGGCACCAACCTGGCGGTGAAGGAAATTTACAAGATGGCGCCCTATGTGGTGACGCTGGTCGTGCTGATCCTCACCAGCCTGCGCAACAAGCGGGAGAACCAGCCGCCGGAGCATCTGGGCCTCCCCTATTTCCGCGAAGAGCGATAAGCGCAGCAAAAAAGCCGTTCCCGTTCGGGTTCGGCTTTTTTGCTGCGCTCAGTTATACTCCCAGGTCTCGTAGTAGACCTTGTAGACGGACGTGCAGAGGATCGCGCGGCTGATCTCCTCGCCGTCCTGGTACCAGACCTGCCAGGTCTCCACCTCGTATCCCTTGCGGGCGTCCTTGGTCTTGACCCGTGTGCCCGGCGGCAGCTCCGGGTTGTTCTCCTCCTTGATGACTGTGGGCTTCTCGTAGGTCTTGGTCACGCGGCTCTCCAGGTCGATGCGCACGCCCGGGCCCAACGTCACGCCGTAGAGCTCCACCGTCACCGTCCGATCCTGGTACCAGGCCACGATGTAGACCGGGTAGCCGGTGTTGTTCTTCCAGCAGAAGTCCTTGTCGGGCCAGTTGACCGTGGCGTCAAAGCCCTTCTCCACATAGTTGGAGGGCCAGGCGTGGCAGTAGCGGGTCACGATCTGGAAATTGCCCCGTGCCACCGCGTTGAACAGCGTCGACGACGTCTGGCAGACGCCGCCGCCGATCTCGTCGCGGGTCTGACCGCCGGCAATGGCCGCGGCTTCCTTGTAGCCCTTCCGCTCCGTGCGCTGTCCGACCACCTGGTTGAAGGAGAAGGTGGCGCCGGGCTCCACCCGGAAGCCGTTGATGGCCTCCGCGCTCAGGCGGATGTTCGTGTTCCGGTTCCGGTTGCTCGTGGTCTTGGTCGTGTAGGAAGAGATCTTCCCCAGCTGCGCGGAGAGCTCCTCCGAGGACATCTCTGCGAAGACGCGCTCCGTGGACGCCTGCACCGTGCAGTACATGTCGCCCCGGTCCAGCTGCGCCATCACGCTTTCGTAGAGGGCTTCCGGGTCCAGGTACGTGCCGTCCCGGTCGACGCTCACCCGGAACTGCTTCGTCGTGGGGTCAAAGCCTGCGATAGACGCGTTCTCCGGCGCAATCGTGAACTCCGCCGCAATGGCGTCCGTCAGCTCCCGGATCGAATCGCGGTCAAAGGTGTACTCGGTCTGGAAGTACACGGGATTCTCGCCCCGGGCCAGAAAGGCCGCCTCCAGCTCCCGGTTGGTGCGCAGCCGCGCCTCGAAGGGCGTCTCGCCCTCCCGGACGCTCACCTCGGCGGAGCGCTCCGACATGGCCTCATGCCAGGCCTCGTCCAGCACCTCGTCCACGTTGCGCGTCAGCGGAACCTGGTCGGAGGTGATCTTCCGCTCGGCCCCGTCCACGCTGACGGTGACCGCAAAGGTGCCGCCGCCGTCGGCCGGCACGGCCTCCACCGCCGCGCGCGCCTCCGCCTTGGTCATGCCGGACAGATCCACCCCGTCGATGAACCATCCAGGCCCGAAGCGGCCCTTGTATGCCACCAGCACGCTGCTCTCGGCCGCTGGTGCCTCCGTGGCTGCCCCGGCGCGCTGTGCGATGGGCTCCGCTGAGACGGTCTCCGCGCCCGGCTGCGTCTCATACTGCAGGGCCTCCCGTTTCTGCGCAGCGAGCCGTTCCTCTGCCGCCCGGTCCCGCACCACCAATGCGCGATCTGCGAAGGCCAGCTGACCGACGCCCGGCAGCGGCACACCCGTCAGCTGCGGCAACACAAGCGCCGCGCTGAAGGCAATCCCCAGCGCGCTGATCACGGAGATGACGATCCAGAGGGGCTTCAGACTGCGCTTCTTGCTCCTGCGGCGTCTGCGCTCCTCGTATTCCTGTTCATACCAGGCACGGTACTGTTCCCGCTCCTGAAGCTGCCGGGTCCTGCCCAGCGGCTGTCTGCGGCGTCTGTTCATGACTGCCTCCCCGGCCGGGGCGACAGCCGCGCTTGCCAGCCGCCGCCCTCAGCGTTGTGTGATTTTGCAGGACAGCACCTGCAGGCTGTCCATCAGGTGTACATTGACGACCGTGGCCCGCCTGTTGTCGTGGTCCAGGTCCACCGGCGCGAAATTCCACACCGCGCGGATCCCGCAGGCGGTCACCCGGTCATAGACCGCGGGCGCTTCCGCCGAGGGCACGGCAATCACCGCGATCTCCACATCGTGCGCCGCAAGGAACGCTTCCAGCTGCGCCGCGGGGAGCACGAGGACCTCAGGAGTTTCCCCGCCTGTCTGCAAGGATGCGTCGGTAAAAATCGCCAGCAGGCGGAAGGGCCCGCCCATCATGGCGACGTCCTCCAGCACAGCCTGGCCGATGCCCTTGCTGCTGATGACCACCATGGCGTGCTCCCGGTCCATGCCCAGCATCTTGCCGATATGGCGCTTCAGTCCCGACACACGGTAGCCGTAGCCCTGCCGGCCCCCCGCGCCGATGCAGTTGAGATCCCGCCGGATCTGCGAGGCCGTCTGGTGCATCTGCTCCCCCAGCTGCGAGGAGGAGATCTGTTCAATGTTCGCTGCTTCGAGCCGCTGCAGCTGCCGGTAATAGGACGGCAGCCGCCGGATAATGACGTCGGGCAAGAAATCGTTCATTTCTGCATCCTCCCGCAAATCACTCTGATTCTTTACCATACTATCATGAAAAAGCAGAGAGCGCAAGGCGCAGGATGACCGAAACAGAAAGAAACCGCCCGCCTTCGTGCACGATCTGTCAGCAATGGCTGATCCTGGTTATTCAGCCTCCGTCGAGGCGGTATTTGGCTCGGCGGAGGGCTGCTCCGCCGCCCAGGGGAAGGGCTCCGGCGGAAGGGGCGCTGTCCGGGTCAGCTGCAGCGTCTGCTCGGTTTCACCCCGGACGTCCCGCAGGGTCATCGCATCGCCCGCGGTCCGCACCAGCTTGAACCAGGTCACGCCGTCCACCCGGATGTTATAGCCCGACAGCGCATACGTCTGCTCCTCCCCGTTCAGGGAGAAGGTGCCGTCTCTGCGGAATACAAGGGTGTGCGCGTCGTCCTGCCAGCTGCCCAGGATCCGCCAGGCTGTCTCGCGGCTCAGCAGCGCATCTGCCTCCGTGAGCCCCGCGGCGCGCTGCAGGTAGGGATAGGCCTCCTCCTTCTCACCGGCCTCGTACAGGCGCTTTCCCTCGGCTGCGCAGGCCTGGGCGTAAACCTGCTTCAGCTCCGCGTAGCGCTCCGGGACCTCCGTCTGTGCCAGCGCGTCCAGCAGGATCACCGCCTCCCGGGCATGCCCCTGGGCCAGCGCGGTCCGGGCTTCCTCCAGGGGGCCGCCGTAGACCTCCTCCTCAATGGCCTTGAGCTTGTCCATGCTGTCCCCGTAGTCGGAAATACGGGCATAGAGCGCGGAGGCCCTGTCCAGATTGCCGGCAGCCTGCGCCTCCTCGGCCAGTTCGTACCAGAGCTGCAGCGCGCGTTCCTGCGCGTCGCTGTAGTCCGTCAGGGCGGCAAAGAGCTCCGCCGCGGATTCCTTCAGCCCTTCGTCCGCCATGGCCTCCGCCTTGGCGTAGTCGCTGGCCCGGATGCCCTCCAACGTCTCCGGGCTTTCCGGCAGCGCCGCGTAGATTTCCCGCGCGGCGGTGTAATTGCCCTGGGTCAGCAGCTCGCCCGCGCGGGCGAGCAGCATCGCGCCGCAGCGCGTCTCGCTGTCCTCATAGGCGCCCAGGGCGCGGTAGAGCTCGGCCGCGTCCGCGTACCGTGCTTCGTCCTCCAGCTCCCGGGCCTGGGCGTAACGAGCTCGCTGCGCCTGGCCGATGCTGTCCCCGTAATCGCCCAGCCCCTCGAAGGTCTCGGCGGCCGCGCTGTACTCCCCGCGGTCAAGAGCCGCGGCGGCATCCTTGTAGTCGCAGGCCTGCCGGAGTGCAGCGGCGCCCTCGTAATCCTCGGGCAGTTCCGCCAGCAGCAGCCTGGCCTGCGCGGTGTTGCCGGCATCCGCGCTGGCGGCGGCGGCGGCAAAGATGCAGCCGGGCAGCAGGCTGTCCGTGTCCGCATAGCCCGGAATTCTGCGGAAATGCTCCACCGCCGTGAACCAGGCTTCCTCCTCCATAGCGGCGGCGGCAGCCTGATAGATGCACTCCTTCCACAGATCATCCGCGTCCCGGTAGCCCGCGAGCTGCTCGAACTGGCCTGCGGCCTGCAGCCACGATCCCGCGTCCATCGCCTCGACCGCAGCCTGGTACAGGGGGTCCAGCGCGTCCGTGTCCGCGGCGCTTTCCTGTGATTCCGCCTCCGGCGCGGGCGTCGGCGCCGGCGTCGGAGCGGGTGCGGTCTGGCTGAGCGGCGCCAGGGTGTCGGCGGCCGAGCGGGTCAGCGTGAGGCTGACCTCCTCCTCTCCGCGGACATCCGTCAGGGTCATGGTTTCCCCGGCAATGCTCTCCAGCCTGAACCAGATCTCATCGCCGACAAAGATGCTGCCATCCGCCAGCCGCCATCTGCCCTCGTCGTTGCCCATGGAGAAGCTGCCGTCCCGGCGGAACACCAGAATGCGGGTGTCATCCCGCCAGGTGCCCAGCATGCGCCAGGCGGTTTCGGCCGCCATCAGGCTGTCCGTGTCCGCGTAGCCGGCGCAGCGCTGCAGGTAAGGGTAGGCAGCCTGCCTGTCCCCCGCATCGTACAGGCGCTTTCCCTCGGTATAGCAGGCCTGGACATAGAGGTCCCGGACATGGGCATAACGCTCCGGCAGCGCGCTGTAATTCAGGCTGTCGAGCAGGGCCGCGGCGCCCGCCGCGTCTCCGGCGTCCAGCGCCGCCTGCGCCTGCTGCGCCGGGACGCCGTAGATCTCGTCCTCCAGCACATCGTCCCGGATCTCCGCCAGTTTCGCATCGCTGTCCGCGTAGCCCGGGATCCGGCCGTAGAGCGCCGCGGCCTGGGTCAGGTTCCCGGCCGCCTGTGCCTCCCCGGCCAGTTCATACCAGAGCCGGCTTGCGCGGTCCGCGGCATCGCTGTAGTCCGCCAGGGACGTGAACAGATCCGCAGCGGCCTCCCGGTTGCCCTCCTCCGCCATGGCCTCCGCCTTGGCGTAATCGCAGGCCTTGATCCGCTCCTTGGCTTCGTCGTTGTTCTCCAGAGCCGCAAAGGCTTCCCGTGCGGCGGTGTACTGGCCCTGTGCCAGCAGCTCATCGCCCCGGGAGAGCATCACGGCCTCGTAGCGCACGTTGCTGTTTTCATAGGTTCCCAGTTCCTTGTAGATCGCGGCGGCGTCAGCGTACACGCCCGCGGTCTCCAGGGCCTGCGCCTGCGCGTAGCGGGCCCGGAGTGCCAGGGCCTGGCTGTCCGCAAAGTCCCCCAGCGCGCTGTAGAGTTCCCAGGCGGAGGCGTAGTCTCCGTCCGCCCAACAGGCTCCCGCCTCGGCATAGTGGGCCTTCTGCGCCTGCGCGGCGCTGTCGCGGTAGTCGCCCAGACTCTCAAAGGACGCGGCCGCCGTGCCATACTCCTCCCGCTCAAACGCGTCCAGGGCACTCTGGTAGACGCAGGCGTCGGCCAGTTCCGCAGCGCCTTCATAGTCCTCCGGCAGCCCGGCGATCAGCGCAAGCGTCCGGACATAGTCGCCCTGCTCCGCACAGGCCCGGGCCGTGTTGAACACGCAGGTGAGGGTCTGGCTGTCCGCATCCGCGTAGCCGGGCACCTTCCGGAGGAGCTCCGCAGCTTCTTCCCAGGCGTTCTGCGCCTCCTCCCAGGCCTGCGCCTCCATGCTCAGCGCCGCTTCCCCGGTCTTCTCCACAGCCGCCTGATAGTAGCATTCCTTCCATAGTTCGTCCGCGTCCTTGTACCCCTGCAGGCGCGCAAAGTGCTCCGCGGCCGTCAGCCACTCGCCGCGCTCCATCGCCTCCAGCGCCGGGCGGTACAGGCATTCCGCGACCTGCTCCTCCGCGTCCAGATAGCTGCCGGCCTGGCGGAAGGCGCTGCCCGCCTCCTCCGTTTCGCCTCCGGCCAGCAGGTTCTGTCCTCTCAGGTACCAGGCTTGCTCGCGCAGGGCCTTCGTGTCCTTGTAATCGTCCAGTTCTTCCCTTGTCAGCCATTCCAGAGCCGCCGCATCGTCCGGCGTCTCACCCGTCAGCGCCTGCACGCCCGGCCGGTAGAGGGCTTCCAGCTTGAGGGTGGCGCTCTCCAGATAATCGCCGAGGGCTCCGTAGGCGGTGTAAGCCTCCTCCCACCGGCCTGCCTCCAGCAGCCGGCCTGCCTGCCGGTAACGGCAGTCCCGGGCCTTGTCCGCGCTGTCCCCAAAGTCGCCGAGGGCTTCATAGGCCAGGGCGGCGTCCTCCCAGCGGCTTCCCGCCCGGAGTTCCTCCGCCTTCTGATAGTCGCATTCGCGGACGCGGTCCGCGCTGTCGCCATAGTCCAGCGCAGCCAGTTCCTCAAAGGCGCTCCGGGCTTCGCCGGTCTTGCCCTCCTGCAGCAGCGCATCCGCATACAAATAGTCGCAGGCCACGGCCTGTTCCGTGCTGTCGCGGTAGGTCTCCAGCATCCGGAAAGCGGCGGCGGCCTCTGCGTACTTCCCGTCTTTCTTTTTCTGCTCAGCCGCCAGGTACCGGGTCTGCGTCAGCTGATCGCCGCTATCCTTGTACCCGATCATGTCCCGGAAGGCCGTCTCCGCCTTGCCGTATTCGCCCTCCTCTTTCCAGCGCACCGCCTGGCGGTAATCCAGGTATGGCCGGAGCAGGCGGGTGTAGGCCACCGCGCTGCCGGCCGCCAGGGCCAGGACCAGCAGGATCAGAACCGCCGTTCCGCCGCCTCTGCGCTTTTTGCGTGCGATGAAGTCGCGTGTGTCGCCGGAGCCCAGGCGGGTGGCACTCCGGGCCGTCTGGCTCAGGCGGGTCTCCTGGCCGGTCATGGCCTTCTCCACCGCCTCGCGGCTGCAGGTGCGGAAGATCTCGTCCTGGCTGCGGCCGCAGCGCGCGCACTTGGCCTGGTTGACATGGTTCGGCCTGCCGCATACGCACAGCCAGAGGGAGGTGCCCTGCCGCTCCGGGAAGCCGATGGCATCCGGGCCCGCAATGTAGCGCAGTTTGCTGAGGCTTCGGCCCCTGGGCAGGGCGTTGGTGGTGTACTCGATCAGACTGCCCCGGGCCTTGCGCCAGACGATCCCGTCCTCGAACCAGGCCTTCTCCACCATGACCTCCAGCCGGGTCACCCCCGCCTTGACCATGCTGTCCGGGAGCTCCATCAGCATGCTGAAGTTCTCGCCGGGCTGCCCGTTCATGTCATGGGCGCGCTCAACAACCCGCGAGATCTCCGACCCGTGCTCGTCCGTCAGGATCATGGTGACCTCCACGGAGACGATCACCTTATCCCCCAGGTTGAACAGGATCAGCTCGCAGGGCTCCTTGGGCTCATCCGGCAGGATGCAGCGCCAGACCTCCACGGGACATTGCAGATCGATTCTCATGCCTTTTCACTCTCCCGGAAGCTTGTCAGGGGGCCGTGTATACCATGATGTTGGTCAGCTCCAGCATCTCGAAGGAGGCCATCAGCACCACCTTGCCGCCCTCGGGCAGGGTCAGGCCGTAGCGGATCACCGCGGAGCCGTCCTCGCCGTACTCCGCGACGCCCCAGCGGCCGCTCTCCTCGCTGCCGTAGAGCACCTCGGTGCCGCTCGCCTCGTCAAAGGCGCCCTCGCCGAAGCGGAAGCGCCGGCCGGCCATCGCCAGGCTGTCGCCCACCCGAAGGGCGCGGGGGCCCTCCACCGTGTCGTCATCGATGGAAACCAGCGTCAGCACGGGCTTGCCGCTCGCGTCGGAGAGGAATACGAACTCGCAGCCCCGGAAGCTCATGGTCCGCATTGTCCGCTCCTCGGTGCCGGCCAGGTCGTCCGCGTCCGGGGTGCCCAGGGCGGCGATGGCATCCTCCGGCGTGCAGGACAGGAAGTCAATGCCCAGGAAGGACAGGTCCTCCGTGTCGAAGGGCAGCAGCGCGGCGCCGTCCTCGGAGGTGGGCACCATCGCGTACTCGGTGTGGGCCAGGCTCTCCAGCAGCACGCTCCGCGCCTCCTCCAGCGCATCGCCCGTGATGGTCTGGTCCAGCCCGTAAGCCCGGATGGCCACCACGGTGCCCTGCTGGATCGTGCAGACCAGGCCGCAGTCTGTGTACACGTTCTCGGCCACACGCTCGTGCACCGCATACTCCACCGAGCCCACCCACTGGCCGTTGCGCTGCACCAGGCCCCAGTTGAGCGCCTCGGGAAGCGCGTCCCCAAAGTACACCACCGCCTCGGTGTAGCTGCCGGTCAGGGAAGGATTCTCGCAGTAGAAGGTGCCGAGCAGGTCATTGAGCGTCATCACGGTGTTGATTCCCCGCGGGCCGGCGGTCTCCTCGTCATAGACCACCGCCTCGAGCAGCACCGCGTCCGCCGTGCGCTCGGGCTTGCTGTAATACAGCGTGCCGAAGTCATAGATGAACGCATACCCCTCGTCGGTGTGATAGAGGGGATCCGACGGGTCGTTATAGAGCGTCGACGTCTCCGCCGCCTGCTCCAGCGACGCCGCCCATTCCCGAAGTTCCTGCAGGGTCAGCGGGTCCGCCCCGGTATCCGCGGCCAGCGCAGGCAGGGTCCAGGTCATCGCCAGCACCGCAGCGGCCAGCAGCAGCGCAAACCGTTTCATCGGCTTCATGTTCATAAGCACTCCTCCCGCCCGGAAATCCGGGCATACGCATTCCCTTTTATTATACCCCAAAGCAGTCGCTCTCACAAGGCAAGCGCGGCAGATTTTTCGGAAAATTTGCAGATTTGTTACAAAAAGATTTCTCTGGTCCGGTCAGCGCGATCCGCTTTCGTATCTTTCGTGTTCTTTTTCCGCCTTTCGGTTGACGCGGCGCGCTCCCAGGGGCTATGATGACCTGGAATGAACACCGAGGAGGGACACCCCCAATGGCGATGAATCTGACCCATAAAATCCTGTCCGCGCACCTGCTCTCCGGCAAGCTGATCCCCGGCGAGGAGATCGCGATCCGCATTGACCAGACCCTGACGCAGGACTCCACCGGCACCATGGCCTACCTGCAGTTCGAGGCCATGGGCGTGGACCGGGTGAAGACCAAAAAATCCCTGGCCTACATCGATCACAACACCCTGCAGACGGGGTTTGAGAACGCCGACGACCACAAGTACATCCAGACCGTGGCCAAAAAGCACGGCATCTGGTGCTCCAAGCCCGGCAACGGCATCTGCCATCAGGTGCAGGTCGAGCGCTACGGGGTGCCCGGCTGGACCCTGCTGGGCTCCGACAGCCACACGCCCACCGGCGGCGGCATCGGCATGATCGCCATCGGGGCCGGCGGCCTGGACGTGGCCGTGGCCATGGGCAGCGGCGCCTATCACATGATCTGCCCCAAGGTGGTGGCTGTGCGCCTCACCGGCCGGCTGCAGAAGGGCGTGGCGGCCAAGGACATCATCCTGGAGATCCTCCGCCGCCTGAGCGTCAAGGGCGGCGTGGGCAAGGTGATGGAATACGTGGGCGACGGCGTGGCCACCCTGACCGTGCCGGAGCGCGCCACCATCGCCAACATGGGCGCGGAGCTGGGCGCGACCACCTCGGTCTTCCCCTCGGACGAGGCCACCCGGGCCTTCCTGAAGGCCCAGCGCCGGGAAGCGGATTTCACGCCCCTGGCCGCGGACCCCGGCGCCATCTATGACGAGGAGCTGACCGTCAACCTGAGCGAACTGGTGCCCATGGTCGCCCTGCCCCACATGCCTGACAACGTCAAGACCGTGGCGGAGGCCGGCCCCCTGAAGGTGGACCAGGTCTTCATCGGCTCCTGCACCAACTCCTCCTACCAGGACATGATGCGCGCCGCCGCGATCCTGAAGGGCAAGCGGGTCCACCCGGACGTGAGCCTGGTCATCGGCCCCGGCAGCCGGCAGGTGCTGTCCATGCTGGCCCGCAACGGCGCCCTGGCGGACATGATCGACGCCGGCGCGCGGATCCTGGAGACCGCCTGCGGGCCCTGCATCGGCATGGGCCAGAGCCCCTGCACCGGCGCCGTCAGCGTCCGTACCAACAACCGCAATTTCTACGCCCGCTCGGGAACCGCGTCCGCCGGCATCTTCCTGGTCTCCTGCGAGACCGCCGCCGCCACGGCCCTGGCCGGCGTGTTAACGGACCCCCGCACCCTGGACACGGACCTGACCGTGAAACTGCCGGAGGAATTCCTGATCAACGACAACCTCGTGATCCCGCCGGCGGAGCCCGGGCAGGAGGACACCGTGGAGGTGGTCCGGGGCCCCAACATCAAGCCCTTCCCGATCGGCAAAGCCCTGGCGGAGGATGTGAGCGGCGCGGTGCTGCTCAAGATGGAGGACAACATCACGACTGACCACATCATGCCCTCCAACGCCAAGCTGCTCCCCTACCGCTCCAACATCCCGCACCTGAGCGACTACTGTCTGTCCCCGGTGGACGAGACCTTCCCGGCCCGGGCCAAGGCCGCCGGCGGCGGCATCCTGGTGGCCGGCGCCAACTACGGCCAGGGATCGAGCCGCGAGCACGCTGCCCTGGTGCCGCTCTATCTGGGCATCCGGGCCGTGATCGCCAAGTCCTTCGCCCGGATTCACCGCGACAACCTGATCAACAACGGCATCCTGCCCCTGACCTTCGCCGATGAGGCGGACTATGACAGCGTGGCCCAGGGGGACATCCTGTCCCTGCCCGGCATCCGCGCCGCGATCGCCGCGGGGTCGGAGGAGATCACCATCGCGGACGAGACCTCCGGCCGGACCTTCACCGCCCGGCTCCCCCTGACGGAGCGCCAGCGCGGCATGCTGCTGGCCGGCGGCCTGCTGAACTACAGCCGCGAAACCGCAAACTGATGCCTGTCCCGGTTAAGCTGATCAAATGACAGAAGAGGGTTTTCGCGGTCTGCGGACCGCGACCAGGGCTTTCCGATCGCCCTGGACCTTCGGGCACATACCGTTTCTTGATTTGTAAAGCTTATCTATCGAATCATGTAAGCAAGCAAAAAACCTGACGGAGGTCATGCCCCGTCAGGCTTTTTCCATTCGGTCAGTCCATCAGCGAGTATTCCGCGTCCCCGCGGGCGGTGCCGCCGAACATGGAGGAGTAGAAGCCGGGCTTCAGGCCCTCCATGACGCAGGAGGATTCGGGGACGTACACGCTGCCGGTCTGCGCCGCGATGTCCATGCCCTGCAGCACCTCCTGGCAGTGCAGGCCAAACTCCTTGCTGCAGCGGTTGTTTTTGCGGCCCTTGCGGATGGCCCAGGCCATCTCCGCCACGCCGATGCCGCGGTCGCCATAGTGCGCAAAGGGGAAATCGCCCAGCCGGTTGACGCCGTCGTAACCGTGGGTAAAGGGCATCTTCACCGGCGCGTTCTCCGGGAGGATCAGGGTCACCTCGCCGTTGAAGGTGTTGGGATCCCCCACCTTCAGGATGCCCTTCGTTCCGTAGATCGTGATGGCGTGCTGCTCCGCGGCCACGGTGTTGCCGTCGAAGAGCACCGAGCCCACCGCCCCGTTCGCGAAGCGCAGGGACGCGGCCACGGTGTTGTTCCCCGGGATCTGCCAGGGTTCCGCCTCCGCGTTGGCGTAGAGCACCTCCGGCGCGTGCAGGGGCGCGGGATTGCCGAAGGCGGCGATGGCCGTGACCGAGCCCAGCAGGGCGATGGCCGCGCCGATGTAGTACACGCCCACGTCGTAGGGCAGGGTGCCGCCCGGGCCGCGCAGGAAGCGGAAGTACTCGGAGTTCAGCACCTGGTTGCGGTTGATGGTCAGCAGCGCTGAGGTAACGTCGCCGATCATGCCCCGGTCAATCAGGCAGCGGGCGGTCTGGATGCCGGCGCCCAGCACCGTGTCCGGCGCCACGCCCAGGTACAGGCCCTTCTCGTCCGCCAGCTTCACCAGCGCCCGGCTCGCGGCCAGGTCTGTGGTGAACATCTTCTCGGTGTAGACGTGCTTGCCGGCCTCCAGCATCTTCCGGATCACGCTCTCGTGCACCGCGGGGCCTGTCAGGCACACCACCAGGTCGATGTCCGGGGCAGCGGCCACCTCGTCGATGCTCATGGTGCGGGGAATGCCGTAGGTCTCCGCCTTCTCCTTCGCCGCCGCGGGATTCACGTCGCACAGGGTGGTCAGATCGATGATGGCAAACATCCGGGACAGGTTCCGGATGTAGATGTTGCTGATCATGCCGCAGCCGACGACGGCTGTCCGGATCTTCTCGATTTTCATGGGCTTCTCTCCTTCTTTCGGGTCAGCAAAAATGGGTTGGAACGGTACTCATGAGAGGTAACCGTTCAGTCGTATGGTTTGCCTTTGCGCAAACCCCTCTGTCGCTGCGGCGACATCTCCCCTTTCAGGGGAGACAAGGGTTTA